>JBGSIP010000500.1:0-4593 GCA_041742495.1 Planctomycetaceae bacterium | reverse complement strand
CGGCCAGCCTGACCGCCCCGGAGCGTGCGTCTTCAACCACACTCAGTGTGACCACTCCGCGGGACGAAACGCGCACCCGCGTGCTTGCCGAGCCGTTTCTGCCAGAACTGCCGCGCGAATTGGCAACCACGATCACCGCCCCGACGCTGCAGTCTCCCGCCAGCGACGCGCTGCAGGATGCTCCGCCGCCCAACGCTTTTGTACCCGGCTCGGCGGACAATTGGGATTGGATCGACGATCCGCAGCGAACAACCGCCTTGGGGCAAAACTCCGATGGCCGGCTCGGTGCGGCTCCCAACGCCCCGCTGTTGTGGGGTGGCGGACTGGCCGCGTTTGGCGTGATCTGTCTGTGGCTGGCCCGCCGCCGCGGCTGATTCCGCAGCGCTGACGAAATCGTCGCTGGGCAGGCTCACCCATCTCGCGGCCGCATTTGTGATGCAAGGCGATGGCCGCGCCATGGACTTGCGAAATAGAAGTTCATATTCGCCCTGCGGCCCGTCATCACACGTGAGTCCGGCGGGGCGTGCACATCAGCCAGCCAATCAGCAGCATCGCCACTCCCAGCGCCAGTAGGCCCGAACCAGCCGGCAGCCACAGCCAGGCCAGGCTTCCCAACCACACGCCACCCGCCAGCAACCCCGTCCGTGGCGAGCGACGTACGGCGATGGCGATGATCAACCAGACTGTCAGCAGCAGCGACGTACTGATCCCGCGCCACAGCCACGACCAGCCTGCGGCAGGAACAATGCGTATCGCCAGTCGCGGTTGACCACCTGCTTTCGTGAACAGGCTGGTGCGTCCTTCGCGCGGCAAATTGAAGACCAGGCTCAGGGGAGAACCCGCGGCGACGGCGGCCTGCTCGTCGGCGAACTCGCCTCCCGCGACGAGAAGGTCCGCGTCGCTGTCAAAGTTGCTGTTGCTGCGGCGAGAATCCATGGCGCCCACCGGTGCTGCCGGCAGCCTCGCCAGCTCGTGCTGATTCAATTCCGGCTGGTTGAAGTATTGATTCGAGAACGATTCTCCCAACGGAGCTGTGAACCCCTCCGGTTGCGGAGTCGCCAGCCAGCGCTGTTCGCCGTCTTTAGGGCCGCCCGCACCGTCCACTTCCAAGCCCAGATCGGTTCGCTGGCGGGCGAGATCGTCGGCCAATTGAGCACGGACGTCGCTGCGGTTGGGGACCGCAGACGAGTTGTTGGCCGGCCCGGACTTTTCCTTGAGTGGCCGATCTTCTGTCGGAGCCCCATAGCGGAATGAAAAGCCAAAGGTCTCCGCAGACTCAATCGTCTCAACTCCGCGGTCTGGACCGCGCGACAGCCGCTCGACTGCGGAGCCAGATTGCGGCAGCGCATTCTGCGCAAAGTTCGAGGTGTTGGCTTGAATGGCCAGCGATCGGCCGCGACTCACTTCGCCTTTGAACTCGCCGGAAAGCACAGGCCCCGCGGCCGATTCCTGTTCGACACGCTGGGCTTCGCCAAGAATGAGGCTCTCGCTGCGCGACAGATCACTCTGAACGGACACGAAGTCATTGTAAAGAAGGGAGAAATCCTGCGGTGACTGTTGCCGTAGGCCTTCCAGTGACTGCTGGAGTTGCAGACCGTTGCTGCAAGCCATCGATCGCAATTCGACGGACAGACTTTCATCGTTGACCACTTCGTTGAGCGAGCGGAGTTCGTTCAGCATGGCGCGGCCATAAGCCGTCACCAGTTCTTCATCCCCGCGGGTGGTGTTGCCATCCACCAGATTGGTTCGCGCAGGATCGCTCACTCGCGTGACGGCCCAGTCATGAGGTGCGACCACGCGCCAGTGCGTTTGCGCCACGGACATGCCCCATTCCGCGCTGCTGGTGCGCGATACCACTTCTGGAACGGGCAGATCCTGCACGAGCGGCCACCCTGTGATGGCTGCTGACAGCGGCAACTGTCCTTCCATGACGACTCGGACTGTGGCTGCCAGATCCGCGGCACCTCGCAGGGGCAGCGGAATCAGGAAAATGTCCTCGCCCAGGCGCGGACTATGCGACGCTTTGGCGGCCCGTCCATCCACGCTGACGGACAACGTGCGTGAGCCCGGTGGAAAGTGCAGCGCCAATTGCTGTCGGCTGAGATTGCGTACGCGATACGCCACTTCCGTGCGCCACGTGCCATCGCGATGCAGCACGGTGACCACATCCGCCAGCAGCACCGACGCATCCGTCACCGCGTTGCGTTGGGCGCGTGTCACCGACCAGCGGGCAGGCTGGGACACATCGCCCGTCAACCGCACAATGGCGGTCGCCTGTCGCAACAGCTTGGCATCAACGGCCAGCGGAAGTTCATCCGCAGAGACCGCCAACAGATCTGCCTCGGGGGCCGCCACGAGGCTCCGCGAGAGATTGATCAACAACCCGTGGTGAGATTGCGCGAGAATGCGACTGGCGGTATCGCCCGGTTCGACCTGCAGTGCCGGCAACGCAATCGTCTCATCGGCGGGCCAAGGCAGACTCGCCAGGGCACTCACCAGAACCGGGTCGGTCGTCGGCTGACGCAGCCACAGGGTGATCCGCGTGCGACCGGCGATCTCCGTCGGTTCCATTCGCGTTTCACGCAATAAGGGACTGGTGAACTCGGCAGCGCGGGCAAACCAGTCAGGAGCCGTGAGTGAGAGCGTATCGACCGAGCCCCCCTGCACGATCCATCGTAGTGTCACACCATAATCCAGCGACGACTCCGACAGGACGAACGTGGTGAGCGTGTCGGCCCTCAGCAGTCGCGGTGCCTGAGCCAACTGCAGCGACAAAACACCCGGATCAGCTCCACCCCGCGCTGTCCCACGAAACGCCAGGTCCGGCAGCGTCCCGCGCAACCCTCGCAGCGCGGCAGCAGAGTCCTGCGGCGCGACACTCTGCCAGTGGCCCTGCGAGTTCAGCGTGGCAGTTTCTCCGGCAGCCAGCCAAAGCGCCAACTCCTGCGGCACATCAGCCGCAGTGACCAGCCGCGGCACGACGATATCGGCCTGCAGATCGGCAGCGGTTCGCGGCAGCACACCGTCGAGTGCCAGTGATAGCGGGCCCATCATGGCCTGCTCCAGATCGATCACCACGCGTTGACGGGCCGCATCGAAGTACCAGTCCTGCAACTGTGGGCAGGTGACTTCCAGCGGTTGGAATCCGGCGGGAACCTCCAATTCCAGGCGGCGCGTCGCCACGCCCGACAACAACACCTCGAACAGGCTCGTCGCGCGAATCTTGCGTCGCTCCATCAGCCAGCCATGGGCGGCGGTCCCCGTCAATTCCGCAGTCCGCAGCGCAGCCCGCACGGACAGGCTGGTGGGCTGGCGGGCAAATGTCAGGACAAACAGCGGCGGTACAGCAGCGTCCTCGTTGGCAGCATGGGCCTGCGATGCCCATTCGCTGACGGGCACCTGCCGCAGGCCGATGGTGTCCTGCAGACGGACCAGCACGGTCGGTTCCGGAGCGACGGCGATCAAGCCACTCACGCGGGCGGCACCCGGCACGTTCAAGGCCGGCAGGGCGACGGTGTGTCCTGTGACGAGGTCAACTGGCAGGTAGCCGCGGAGCGTAACGCTGGTGCGGTCTGTGATGCTGCGGCGGAACAACACCGTCACGAACTGAATGTCATTCGTGGCGGGCCGTGGGTCAGATCGCCAGCCGCTCACGTCATCTCCAGTGATGGTCTGCAGACGCACGGACGCCGGCAGTTCGATCGTCGCTTCCGCGAGACTCCCCTGACGGGCCTCGAAGGTGATCTGCGAGACCACCTGCACGCCGTCATCGCCAATTTCAAAGCGTGTGGCCACTTGGGCGTGCATGTTCTGTTGATCGTCGGTCTGCTGGCGCTGGGGAGCCCAGCGGACCACGTGTGTTTCAGCCGGGCCGCCCAGTGCAATCACCCGCGCTGCCCCTGCGGACCGAATCTGTTCGCGTCGTTGATTGACGGTCACCGCGGCGTCTGGGTCGGGCGGGGTGAAGGCGAGTGTGCCCGCGGTGATGGCTGCGGTCTGCCACGTAAATTGTCCCACGGGGCCTGTCACATCAACTGGCAAATAGCCAGTGATATCCAGCACGTGTGTGCCCGGACCCGGAGTGACCACGCGCGGAGTGGGCCCCGCCACGATTTCTGCCCGCCGATTGCCCAGAGGATCGACCCATTCTGCGCTGGCAATCGCCAGTGAGGGCACCGGGATGTCGCAGTGGGGCGCAGCCCCGGCAAGCACCTGGACCACGCAGCGCAATTGCGCCACCAGGCGGTGGTGATTGTCGGTTGACTCCACGCGCGCCTCAGCCACCAGGGTGTGCATGCGCGATGTGACTCCGGCCGGCAAGGGCTGCTGTTCTGGATAGGCGAGTGCGTGCAGGCGCAGGAACTCGTCACGATCCAGATAAATCAGTCGCGCGGCCTCAGGAGACTGTCCTTCGCCCAATGGCACGATGACACGAGGTTCGCGAGGCGGCGGTTGATGCTTCTCTTGAGCCTCGACCGGAGTTCCATTCAATAACTGAGCGATCAGGCTCGCGCCCACGATCACCAGCGCTGTCGTCGAGCGGCCACTCACACCCCGCACACGCCAGCCCGCAACGCCCCGTTCCAGCCAGGC
>JBGSIP010000499.1:0-2499 GCA_041742495.1 Planctomycetaceae bacterium | reverse complement strand
ACCAAGTCGCGGCAATATCGGCCCGCAGGGCCGGCAGGCCGTCGGCTATTACTTCAGCATCCCTAAGCTGCTCCCCATTTTCCTCCTGTTCATGGCGTGGGCGTACAGCAGCAACTGGGCCTATGCCGACGGCAAGTCTCTGAAGGCCCGGCCGGACTACTGGTCGACAATCTTTCTGGTCGCCGGAGTGGTGGGACTGCTGCTGGCACTGGTGGTCCCCAGCTATGCGCTCGCCTTTGTGCTGGCGCTCGCCGCGTATGCCGGGCCGATGGGCATGTACGTGCAGGAGCGCAATGCCCGCGTGCCAGAGTCATCGCGCATCTTGACCCCCAACCACCTGCAAAAGGTGGGCATCCGGATGCTCGCCCGCATCGGGATCAAGATCGGTTCCAAGAAGACCGTCGATTCAGCCCTGGGCCCCCCCATCACGTTTGTGGGCAAGAGTTCGACGGGGCCGGATCGCGGCATGGACCGCTCGCGACAGGTGGAATCTTCCAAGGGGTATCTGGCGGCGAAGGAACTCATTTATGACGCCATCCTCCGCCGGGCCACCGACATCCACATGGAACCGAAGGAAGACGAACTCTCCGTCAGGTTGCGCATCGATGGTGTGATGTATCCGACTGAGCCGTTCGATCGCGGGATCGGCGATGCGTTGACCAACATCTTCAAGGTGCTCTCCGCGATGGACATCACGGAGCGGCGTCGGCCGCAGGACGGCAGCTTTCGCGCCCAGATGGATCTCCGCGAGATCGATTTCCGCGTGGCCACGCAGGGAACCCGCTACGGCGAGAAGACCGTCATCCGAATTCTCGATCAGGGCAATTCCGTCAATACGATTGTCGGACTGGGCATGCGGCCAAAGGTCCAGGAACGACTGCGGGCGATTGTGGCGCAGCCCCACGGCATGCTGCTCACCTGCGGTCCCACAGGGGCCGGGAAGTCGACCTCGCTGTATGCCTGTTTGAACGAGATCGACGCCTACCAGCGCAACATCATCACGGTTGAGGACCCCATCGAATACAAGATGGCGGAAGTCACCCAGATCGAAATCAACACCAAATCGGGCCAGACCTTCGCCACAGCGCTGCGGAGTATTCTGCGGCAGGACCCCGACGTGGTGATGGTCGGGGAAATTCGCGATGGGGAAACTGCCCGGATCGCCTGCCAGGCAGCGACCACCGGGCACATGGTGTTTTCGACCATCCACGCCAACGATACGTTCACGGCACTGTTCCGGCTGCTCGACCTGGAAGTCGAGCCGTTCATGGTGGCTGGTTCCGTCACTGCCATCATGGGACAGCGACTGGCCCGCCGGCTGTGCCCCGACTGCAAAGAGGCCTACAAACCGAATCCGGAGTTCCTCAAACAGGCCAATCTGCCGGTCGACAAGATCGACAAGTTCTTCCGGCCTCCCAAAAACCGCCCGGAGCCCTGCACCACCTGTGGCGAACTTGGTTATCGCGGGCGGATTGGGGTGTACGAGCTGCTGGAAGTCAACGACCGCATTCGCGATCTGATCCGCGAAAAAGGTTCCATGACTGACATCAAAGCCGAAGCCCGCAAGAACGGAATGCTGTATCTGAAAGAAGAGGGGTTGAGGCTCGTCATCGCTGGCGTGACCTCAATTGACGAAATGCTGCGCGTGGTGAAGTGATTGCCATGCTCCCCATGTACGGGAGACATCCGGCACTGGAGATCTTCCGCACCGGTGACATTCGGCACCGGGGACATTCGGCACCGGCGGGTCGACAGTTGCGGTAAGCGGTACAGTGTGTGTGTCGGCTGGCGTCGTGGGTCGCCATCCAGAGTTGTTTCCAACCTCCTGCAAAGAACATGACCTGCCATGATGGGCGTGCTGCTGCTGGGCATGTTTGCCGTGGTCACCTGGTGCGTCGCCAGCGAAGGGGCCTGGGGGGCGGCGTTCACGCTGATTAGCGTGCTGCTGGCCGGAATTCTGGCGACGAACTACTTCGAGCCGCTGGCGGCGACCCTCGAAGGTGCATTTGGCCGCAGCAGCCACTGGGACTTTGTCTGTTTTCTCGGGCTGTTCGCGGGACTGTCGTTTGCGTTTCGCTCCGCCACCGACGCGCTCATGCCGACGCATCTGGATGTGCAGGCCATGGTGTACGACGGTGTCCGCTGGGTGGCGGCGGCGTTGACCGGGTATGCGGTCATGGCCGTCGTGGCGACATCGCTGCACACGGCAAATCTGCCGCGGACGTTTCTGGGCTTTAGCGCTGAACAAAAAGTGTTGTTCTCGCTCGACGCTCCCGATCACCGCTGGCTGGCTTTCATGCAGTACATGACCGAAGGTGCCTATCGGCGCGGGAAGAACGGCCCCATTTTTGATGGGCCCCGTTACGCTGTCCTGCCCGGTGCGGCTGAGAAAATCTGGCCCTCGTTCCCCATTCGCTATGCTGCCAAACGGGGCATCGGCGGTGGCGGGGCCGCTGGTGCGGGGGCCGAAGGGCTCGCTCCCGCGCCAGCCCCGGTCAG
>JBGSIP010000498.1:0-2161 GCA_041742495.1 Planctomycetaceae bacterium | reverse complement strand
AATGGTTGTCCGCGGCGCGGAGAGACTTCGTGAATGAGTTGGGACAGAAACGTCTTGCCCGAGCCGGTTTCGCCAATCAGCAGAATGGTCACATCATGTGAGGCAGCCACTTCCAGATCGGCGAGCATCTGGCGCAAGCGTGGCGTGAAGGTTTCAAACCGCCGGGAAACCCCCTGCAGGACCGTCAAGCCATCCTCAGGGCCGGGGTCGTCAATGGGTGTGGGGGGCACAGCAGCTTCTAGCCGTTCACGCAGGCACTCCACCAGATCGTGCCAGTTGGGCGGTTCGCGAAAACGGGGGATTTGGGAGCAGGCAATGCGACGTTCGAGCGTCTCCGGACACGGTTCCGCGGTGAGCATGACCAGCTTGAGTTGTGGATGCTGAGCCAGGAGAGCTTCGATCAGGCGATCTTCCAGATGTCCGCCACGGGTCGGAATGCGCAGATCGAGCAGCGCCGTCGACGCCGCGAGCTGAGTCGTTTGACGGCGCAGGTCGTCCAGTTCGCGGCAGATGGTGAGCGGGACATCCATCCCCAGCCGCGCCTGCAACTGGGCCATCAGCCGGCCGTCTGTGGAATAGACCACGAGCGATTGAGTCATGGGGTCGGAGTCGATCAAAAAAGTTCAGAGTCTCGACCGGAGGCGCAGCAGGCGCAAGGTCCGTACGAAAATGACAAAGTACAAATGCAGTGCCAGAGGCCTCGGGTCCGCCCGCAAAACGGATCTGTCGCTCGAGGAACCAGAGCGCCGCCGCGGTCAGAACGCCGGAAACCGCGTCAAAATCAGCGTTCTGGCCGTGTCGCGTGGGCTTTCGTGGGGCTGCGGGGCGTTCTGGCAACCTGTTCAGCAAGGGGCTGCGCCGTGATGCCCAAATGCAACATGCGCCGTGGTGGCGGGGAGAACCGGAAACAGCCACTGCGAGCCGGCGGATACACTTTGTGGCCTGCGATGCTCACGCTTATGATGGGCTGAACAGTGACGGTCGGTTCGGCAGGCTGTCGGCAGGCTGTCGGCCGGCGTCTTGCCGGCGGCGGGTGAGGTCCAGCCACTCCGCTGGGCACCAGAGATCGAGGACGGCGGTGAGTACGGACGGAAAAATCGCAGTGATTCTCGCTGCGGCGGGCAAAAGCACTCGCTTTCAACACCGGCACCAAAAGAAACCCTTTGCTGATCTCAAGGGGCGAGCGGTGTGGCTGCGCTCGGCAGATTTGTTCCAGCAGCGTGCGGATGTCGGCCAGCTCATCATCGTGGTCGCCCCGGATGATCTGGACATGTTTCGCACCCGGTTTCAGCCAAATCTGGCGTTTATGGACATTGACGTGGTTCCCGGGGGTGCGGAACGGGCCGATTCTGTCCGGCTGGGACTGGCTGCCGTGCGGGAAGGTCTGTCGCACGTCGCTGTCCACGACGCAGCGCGGCCGCTGGTACCCCGCACTTGCATTGACGAAGTGTTTCGCGCCGCACGCGAGCACGGGTCCGCCATTCTGGCCACGCGTTGTACCTCGACGCTCAAGCGGGAGTCCGCCCAGCGTACTATTGCGGAGACCGTTGATCGCAGCGGCCTGTGGCTGGCCCAGACTCCACAGGTGTTCGCGCGAGAACTGCTGGAAAAAGCCTATCGCGACTGGCAGGGGGGCCCCGCCACGGACGAAGCGCAAATGGTGGAGCGAACCGGGGCTCGCATTCAGTTGGTCGAAGGGTCCAGCTTCAACCTGAAGATTACGACGCAGGAAGACTTTCGGCTGGCTGAAGCCTTGGTCGATGCGCTGCCCAAGCCGTCTGTTCCGCGTGCGTTGCACCCGTTTGCCGATGAAAGCCCGTTTGGTCTGTAATGCCACACGCGGGCCAGCGCGGCCCTGACTTGCCGCACTGGCCTCCAACGAGATTGTGGAAAACGTGACAGAAACTCGTGCCATCCGGTGTCCGCAGTGCGCTGCGAAATTGCGGCTCCCCGCGGAAATCGCGGTGGGCAAGGGGATTCGCTGCCCCAAATGCCAGCACCCGTTTCGCATTCCTCCGCCGGAAGATTCTCCGCCGGAGACATCTCCGCCGCCGGTAACCATCGCCCCGCCGAAAATCGAGGCGAAGCCGTCGACGCGATCACAGTCCACAGCGCCAAAGACCGCAGCGCCACCATCCCCGGTGGCGGAATCGCCCGCAGT
>JBGSIP010000497.1:0-2376 GCA_041742495.1 Planctomycetaceae bacterium | reverse complement strand
TGCCGGACCGGTTTGCGGTCTACTGGGGGGGCTGTTTGCACAGCAGCATCGCACAGCCATCGGTCTGGAACAAATTCTGCGCGGCCATCTGCAGGTGATCGTGCAAATCGAGCAGTTTTGCGGACGCTGGCTGGCTCTGCCGGTCGCCCTGCAATCCCGCATGCCGAGCCCTCCCGATCCCTACGGAGCCAATCTGTGCCTGGGTGAAGCGGCTGTCGCCGGCGATCGGGTCTGGGATGTTCAAAGCAAGTTTCGCGTGGTGGTGGGCCCTCTGCGGCGGCGGCGCTTTCGCGACTTTCTCCCCGGCGGCATCGGCTTCCGCGAGGCACGCGACGCAATTCGTCTGTGGGCGGGACAGGACCTCGATTTCGATTTGCAACTCATCCTGCACCGCAACGATGTGGAAGGCTGTACCCTGTCCGCCGATCCCGATCGTCCCCCCTTGCTGGGCTGGAATACCTGGATCGGCACCTATCAGCGACCCGGCCACGCGGAAGATGTGATTCTCTCCACCGCCACGCTCGCCAGTTGACAATTTCCCATTCCCCAAGTGACGAAGCCGCTGACCATGAAATCCAGCGGACAGACCCGCACACCACAGCCGCCAAGCTGCCCCCAGCGGGCAGTCTGCGAAAGCTTGCAATGAGGGGTTTTCCTGACGACGATGCAGCAACGACGGCGCGGCTTGGAAGTGTGGCGGTCCAGGGCGGCAGCAAAGCGCAGGCAGCAAAGCTCAGACAGTGAATCGCAGGCAGTCAATCGCAGGCAGTGAAACACAGTTGGATGTACGACTCCCATTTTTGAATCCTCAGGACGAGTGACAACGCATGGCCACGGTGAACTTGAAGGCGCTGATCAGCAAACTGAATCCGACGTGCACTCGCGCGCTCGAAGCGGCCGCGGGGTTGTGCCTGTCCCGCACCAACTACAACGTGGAAATCGAGCACTGGCTGCTCAAACTGTTGGACGGTGCCCAGAACGATCTGCACGCCATCCTGAAGGCTTACGAAATTGACGTTTCCCGCGTGGCGGCCGACGTCACCACCGCGATCGATCGGCTCAAGACGGGCAACTCCAGCCAGCCTCTCTTGTCACAGCACACCGTCGACCTTGCGCGTGAAGCATGGGTCATCGGTTCGATTGACTATCACGCCGGACAGACTCGCTCCGGGCACCTCCTGTTGGCCCTGTTGACCGATCGCTCCCTCTCCCAGGTGGCCTACCAGATCTCACGTGAACTGGGGCGAATTTCTCCCGAGTCGCTCGCCAAGGATCTCCCCGCCATCGTCGCCGAGACCTCCGAGGCCGCCAGTCAAACAGCGCGGTCGGGGCCTGCCGCGGCGGGAACTCCCGGAGCAAAACCGGGCGGACCGACTCAGACACCCTCGCTCGATCAATTCACCATCGACCTCACCGCGCGGGCGCGAGCCGGCAAGATTGACCCTGTGCTGGGCCGCGATCAGGAAATCCGCCAGATCATCGACATCCTCACCCGCCGCCGGCAGAACAACCCCATCATGACAGGGGAAGCCGGGGTTGGGAAAACCGCCGTCGTCGAAGGCTTTGCGTTGCGAATTGCAGCGGGTGACGTCCCCGATGCACTCAAGTCCGTCGCGGTACGCACCCTCGATCTGAGCCTGCTGCAAGCGGGGGCCGGAGTCAAAGGGGAATTCGAAAACCGGCTGAAGTCCGTCATCGAGGAAGTCAATCGTTCGGTCACCCCCATCATTCTGTTCATCGACGAAGCACACACGCTCATCGGTGCCGGCGGACAGGCGGGGCAGGGGGATGCCGCCAACCTGCTCAAGCCCGCCTTGGCCCGAGGCGAACTGCGGACCATCGCCGCGACCACTTGGGCGGAATACAAAAAGTACTTCGAACGGGATGCCGCACTGGCACGCCGCTTTCAGGTGGTCAAGGTCGAAGAGCCGAGCGAAGAGAAGGCCGTCTCGATGATGCGTGGCCTGGTCGACACGCTGCAGGCGCACCATAAGATTGAAATTCTCAACGAAGCCGTGGTCGATTCCGTGCGTCTGTCGAATCGCTACATCTCTGGCCGGCAGCTTCCAGACAAATCCGTGAGTCTGCTGGATACGGCCTGTGCCCGGGTGGCCATTGGGCACACCACAACTCCCCCTGCGATTGAAGACTGCCAGCGGACTGTTGATCAGATCGAAGTTGCGATCGCCGCCCTGCACCGCGAGACCGCCACCGGTGCCGATCACAGTGACGAACTCGAAACCCTGGCACAGCGCAAAGCCGACGCGCTCGCCCGTTATGAATTGTTGACGACTCAGTGGCACAAGGAACGGGATCTCATCGCCCTGATTCGCGAAATCCGCGTCAAGCTCTCTGGCAACGCCGTCCCGGCCGCGG
>JBGSIP010000496.1:0-1806 GCA_041742495.1 Planctomycetaceae bacterium | reverse complement strand
AGGAGCAGCTATGAAAGCCAACAAATTTTTGTTGATAGCATCGTTGATGATCTCAGTAGATGTTTTCGCACAATCCGCAGTTGATTCTCAGGTTTCAGTGCCTAGCACTCAAATTGAAAAATCAGACTCCATAGAGCAGCTTAGCAGGCTGTTGAAATTCTCCCCCGCCGCACCTTGCATCCGGTCGATCAATTTGCGATACCGGGTTTGATCTTTCGGAGCCAGACCCATGCGTGGAGCGGACATCACTCAGGAATCGTTGTTCACGACCGCGACGTTGGCGGACTTTGTTCCTGGCGATCATCCGCTGCGCGAGATCCGTGCCCTGGTCGATGAAGCTCTTGGCAGGATGAACAGCCTGTTCTCGACGCTCTACCCGGAGACGGGACGGGCGTCGATCGCCCCGGAGAAACTGCTCCGGGCGCAGTTGTTGCAACTGTTCTACTCGATCCGTAGCGAGCGGCTGCTGATGGAGCAACTGCAGTACAACCTGCTGTTCCGCTGGTTCGTCGGGATTGCCATCGACGAAGCGGTCTGGGATCACTCGGTGTTTTCCAAGAACCGTGACCGGCTCAATGGCAACGATGTGGCGGCAGAGTTCCTGCGTGAAGTAGTGGTACTGGCGCAGAAGCGCGATCTGATGTCGGACGAACATTTCTCGGTGGACGGTACGCTGTTGCAGGCTTGGGCGTCACACAAGAGCTTCCGCCCGAAGGACGAGCCGCCATCCGGTGGTGGCGGGCAACGCAATGAGCCGGCAGATTTCCGGGGACAGGCTCGGAAGAACGACACGCACGCCTCGACCAGCGACCCGGATGCGCGGCTGTATCGCAAGGGCAACACGGGAGCGCAGTTGTGCTATCAGGGACATGTGCTGATGGAGAACCGCAGTGGGTTGGTGCGCGACGCCCGACTCACGCATGCCGGCGGTCACGGCGAGCGGGATGCGGCGCTGGCGATGGTGAAGGCACTTCCCGGGCGACGACGACGCACGTTGGGCATGGACAAGGGCTACGACAGCGCCGAGTTCGTTGCGAACTGCCGGACCGCTGGCGTGACGCCGCATGTCGCACAGAACACGAGCAACCGTCGCAGTGCGATCGATGGTCGCGTCACCCGACACAGCGGTTATGCGGTGAGTCTGAAGATTCGTGCGTGGATCGAGACGCACTTCGGCTGGCTGAAGTCGTCGGCGGGCCTGCGACAGGTCAAACAGCGCGGAATCGAACAGGTCCAAGCGCTGTTCCAGCTGTCGATGGCAGCGAGCAATCTGGTGCGATTGCCGAAGCTGATTGCTGCAGGGGCCGTAGCATGACGGCCTTGACGGGGAACGTGCGCCCAGAGCGGGCGATAGGGCCGAGGAAGACCGGATTGCGGAGCGAATCCACAGTCGGAATCGCCTGTCGGCAAGCCGCAATGATGGAAATTTCGCTGCTATCGACTCGAATTTCAACAGCCTGTTATGGCGGGTATTGCATTTGCCATAGTCTTCGGCCTGAGTGCGTTGCTTCTCGCAGCGGTTCTTTCTCGAATCAACTGGGCGCGCTGGGTAGTCGCGGTTTTACTCGCGACTAATCTAGCGTTACTTTCCTTCGCCATTTGGCGAATTTCGCTATCCGCGCTCAAGATCGCCCTGATTGCGCAGGCTTTCTTTCAGTTGGCCGCTCTTGTACTTATGTTCCTGCCGCAGTCAGCCAGATGGTACAGGCCTAACAATTCGTTCAAGCCGAGCCCACATCAGGGCGGCGCCTAAGTGCGCGCCTTTGGCTATAGTTGCACTCAGTCGCCGCCCCGCTGTGGGCCGGC
>JBGSIP010000495.1:0-6988 GCA_041742495.1 Planctomycetaceae bacterium | reverse complement strand
GGCACGGTTTGCCGCGCGGGCTGCCGACAGCCCGTTGGGCGTGTGGTGTTTTCACCACAGGGGGTGCTGGGGGCCCCGTGCGCGGTGTCAAGAATTCTGAAATTACGCAAGCTGCTTCTGCAGAATGACTTACGGCGACTATTTGCGCCGTTGTTCAACTCCTTTGGCGCGTCTGGCATCGGCTGTGCTTTACAGCCTTCCATCGAAACAAGTCACTCGCCTCACCAGCCTGAGACCTGACACACCAGACGCACGCTGTCACACCAAAGGATGCACACCATGTTGAACGCTCTGCTGAACGACGAAGCTGGCTTTGTGGTCTCTGCCGAACTGATCCTCGTCTCCACGATCGCCGTCCTCGGACTGGTGGTGGGCCTGTCGGAAGTCTCTTACGGCATCAATCAGGAACTCGAAGACGTCGGTGCCGCTTTCGGCCAAGTCAATCAGGGCTTCAAGTACCGCGGTGCCACCGGCCTCAAGGGCAAGTTCCACGGCAGCCTGTACAACGACGAGTGGGATGAATGCGACGACAGCTGCGACATCAGCTGCAACTCGGCTCCTCGCCCTGAATCGTACTAAGCCCACACCACTTGCGATTCGCCAGTCGACGGCCGGTACCACCGGCCTGGCACTGAGGGACACGCTGACCGACTCTCGCTGAAGGACTCCACCCGCGCTGCCGACTGACTCTCGGCAGCGCCACCGCAGAACAGACTCCCTGCGGCTGGACTCGCTGCGGCACTGGCTGACTCACCGCTGGACTTCCAGCCTGACTCGCTGGCGGACACACAGAATGACGGACTCGCTGATCTGACTCACTCGCTGACGGACTGATCGCTCACATCGTCGTCGAACTCACGGCGATGTGATTTCGCTCGACTGACGAACCCGGACTTCACTTTAGACATTGGCTCCCTGCGGTCTGACTCATCCAGGGAGCGGCTTGACTCGAAGGACTTACAACATGACCCTGCTGACTCAACTGTGGACGGACGACGCCGGTTTTGTGGTGTCGGCGGAACTGATTCTGATTTCCACGATCACGGTGCTCGGCCTGGTCGTGGGCCTGACGGAAGTGTCGTACGGCATCAACCAGGAACTGGAAGACGTGGGAGCCGCCTTTGGCTCGGTCAACCAGACCTTCCGGTACTCGGGTGTGACCGGTGCCAAGGGGAAGATGTACGGCAGCCTGTACGGCGATGAATACGACGAGTGCGACAGCCAGTGGAACGTCAGCTGCGAACGCTCCACTCCCCGGCCCGAAGCCTACTAACCTCCCGCCCACTCGCAGACCGACCACCCGCCGATCTGCACCAAACAGCGTCTGGTGAACGACAGAGCCCGCCAGCAACCATGTGTTGCTCGCGGGCTCTGTGCGTTGAAACCCAACCCGAAGTTGGCGCCGTTACCTGCAACGACGCCCGCCAGGAGGTCTGTTGAACGATGCCCACACAACCCATTCTGGGCGCCGCTGCCTCTGCCAGTGTTGATCCCACCGTGTGACAGATTGCACTGGCGAAGCCAGTCGCACCCGTGATTGTTTCAGGTCAGGTTGTTCAACGGGCTACGACGCGACCTCACGCACTCATTTCCGGCGCATCCACAAACTCGCCGCACTGGCCGTGGGGATGAAGGACTGCATTGCCGCGATCTCTGGGCCAAATCGCGCGTGCATCTGGTCAGGAAATTGCTTGAGCAACATGTGGCCCGGCCACAGCACCTCGAACTGGTCGTTAAAGGCCAGGAAGGTCTGCAGCATGTACTGCTCCATCCAGTACCAGTAGTTCTTCAGATACGCTGCCGGGTAAGGGTCTGGCAGCGAGATGTCGTGGACGTGAATCAACACGCCCGGCCGAATCCGTGGCAGAATCTCGCAGAACTCCCACCAGACATCGCCGCCCGGGCGAACCGTGTGCGTGGAATCGATAAACAGGATGTCGTTTTCACCCAGCGACTCAAACAGCGCCAGATCCACTTCCTGGACGTATTGCTGAACGATGCGCGTCACTTCGGGGAGTGCTGCCAAGGATTCGGAATGAAAGGGCTCAATCGCCACCAGTTCCGACTTGGCCCGACCCTCGGCCACATTGCGGCGAATGGCGTGAGCGGCCAGCCGGGTCGAGTTGCCGCTACCGATCTCGACAATCCGCTTGGGTGCGAGACTGCGAATCAATCCGTAGTAGCAATTCCCGTCCACGGCCATGAAGCTGCCGTTGAGCAAATGAAAGTCCGTCAGATTGGCGGTTGCGCGGTGCGGGAACTCGCGAAACTCTGGGTCGAACGGGGCGATATGCGACGTATGAAAATCAAAGCACGCCTGCGGATCAATCGTCAGTCCAACCAGTTCCGACTCGCGAATGAATGTCAAATCGCGGTCATCGGGGATCGACAGGTAGTAGTGCTTGCGGAGCAGCACAAAGTCGTGATCGTCAAACAGCGGAGCGGCAGAATTGTCACGCACCCTTCGGTCCATGGCCCCCGCCCAATAGCGAATGAACCACGGCGATGTGAGCAGGCGATCCAATTGCTCGCGCGCAGGGCGAAGCAGACTACGAAACAGACGCTGCATGGAGGTCAGTCACCGAGGGTCGAAAGATCGTGTGCGATCGCCCCTGAGGGACAATTCGATCCGGCCGGCTGCGAAAGCAGTCTGCTCTCCGGCTACCAGAGGGCCCTGTTCGCGGGCTTCCTTACTATTATGAGCCGACATAGCGCACGCAAGCAGTAATCCCATCGTGAGCGACGAAATCGAACTCCCCGACTCGCCGCGCCGCATGGTCTTCCCGCTTCAGAAAGTCCCCGCTCGACACAAGCGCGACTGTCCCGATCGCCGGCGATCCATCCCGGTGGCCAAGTGCTGCGGGTCGCTACTTTCCGGCGGACGTGGGCCGCAGGATCGCCGCCATGATGAAGCGGTCAATGTCGCGCAAGGCATCGACATGGTCTTCGACCGGTCCCGCGTAGCGCAAGTGAGTTGTCGACACACCAGCATCGGTCAGGGCTTCGAGCCCCGCCCGCAGGTCTGCCTGTTCGGCATCGCCCTGCTGCTGCACCGAAGACATCAGCACCCGGAGGTTCCGCAACTGACGGAAATTCGCCAACGCCTGGCCCAACTCCGGACAACGCCCCCCCAGGCTGATCACGCCGGCGAACCTGCGCGGATGATTCAATGCGACTGCCAAGGCCATCGTGCCGCCGACACCTCGGCCCGCCAGGTAGATGCGGTCTGGATGAATCCGCAGGGTTCGTCGCAACTGCAGTACAGATTCCAGAATTTCCTGCTCGGTCTGCAGCAGCAGTTCCGGTTCCAGCGACCACGTGAATTCCGCCTTGCCATTCATGACCGGCAAATTGCCCTGCAGCGACAGGCCAATGTAATTCTGATTGCTGATCTGCGGCAGCACGTGAGCCAATTCGCCTTCGGCGCTGCCCGCTCCATGCAGCCAGACGATGAGCGGATAGGCGTAGCCAGGCTCATAGTTTTCGGGCAGGTGCAGGGCCTGGCCGGGGTTGGACCACAACTGCGCAGCATCATCGCTGGCAGTCTGGCCAAACTCACCGGACTCGGGCAGGCCCACATGGCGTGGTTCTACCGGAGCGGCTGGAAACGAGGCATGCGATCCGTGCAGGGTGAAACGTCGGGTCATCGCGACTCAATCCTCCGTGTGATGAGAGTCGTAGGGGAGCGAACAGGATACGTGGCCCGTTGCGGATTGGTCCGCCGCGGGAGGGGTTCCGTGCGACTGCTGTTCAGGGGCAGCGGCACGGCCATTTTCTTCAGCGCTTCCAGCGGAAACTGACCGCCGGGGCAGGCTGTCGAGCGCACCGAACGATGCGGCAACACCGCGTTTGCGGTCAGTTCAAACTCACGAGTGAGCGTCGCAATCAATGCGCCGCTCGCCTCGATTTGTCGTGGCGTGGGCAGCGAATGCTCAAAGTTTCCGATCAGGCAAATTCCAATCCCGCGCTGATTGTATTCCGCGTTGCCCGCATGAGCACCGTCACTCTGTTCCAGCCAGCGAAACGTGGCATCCACCTGGCCATCTGGCATCCCCTGTCCGTTGCCAATCACAAAGTGATAACCAACACCTCGCCAGGGTATGCCCGCCGAATCGGTCCGCGCGCTGTGCGCACGATGAATAGTGTCTGTGCTCCCCGTGTCCGTGGCAGAGTGGTGCAGCACGACATATTGCCATGCCCGCGCGGGGGTCGTTGGCTTTACGGAGTCCCAGTTGCCAGCCTCGACCGTGACCGCAATCTGTGGAGTGACCCCCTCAGGTGACGAAGCGGTCTCTGCTGGCTGTGCCGTCGAACCGTCCGTGTCGGCGGGCCTGGCCGCCAGCGGCGCTGAACCCGCGATGGGCGCAAGAGGGTTTGCCGCCACGGACTGCACACACAACAACGGCGCCACCGCCAGCCAGATCAGCCAGGAGACGTGCGGTCGACCGATCCGCTGCGACCACGAACAACCGTTCGTAGATACGCCTCGACAGGACGATCGCTGCGGACTTGGCACGCTGCAGTTCCCACAAGAATTTACGCGGGCGTTTGCCCGCCCACGACACGCTGATTAAGCCGCAAAGGAATCGACAACCCACGTGCGGCGAGCTGATTTTGGACGCAGCCGCAGTGCCGATGTGGAACCGGGCCGATGTGGATCCGGACAGCTAGTCCACACCGCCGCTGACTGATCTGCCGTGACGATACTGGTGGCCCCAGAACGGGTCAACGCGGCGTTGACAGCCAGCCCATCAGTTGGATGAATTTGAACAGAGGTGCCCGTTCGTCCCCCAAAAGCCGCCGGAGCAGCGACAGACCCCGCGACCTTCGCGACCGGCACTCTCGCCGCAATCCTCCCATTCCCCTGCACATAACCGGCAGAACCCGACCGACTGGACCGTGCGACGCCCGCCCTGACGGGCACGCGATGGCCATTCTGACGCAGCGTGCAGAACAACGCGCCCACGAAGTGCAGGATTTCCCCCTGCCAGGCCGCATTTGCAACCTATCTTTGCTGAGTTCTCGTGCTGCGTCACAAGCGAACGCGGGAACAGTGTCGCTCGCGCTGGCAAGCAATAAACAACGGGAATGGGTGTTGAGATGCCCGATGTACTTTCGCCACTCCTGCAGGAACTCATGCGAGTTCCCGCCAGTCGTGCCCAGACTGCGGTCGTGTTGCCGGGCGAATTTGTGCCGCGCCAGCCAGCCACGCTCTCCGAAACGGGGGTGGCGGCGAATGTCATCGAAGACATCATTCTGAAACTGCTGTATGTGCGCCGCGTGGCGTGGGGGCGCGAAATTTCCGCCCAGACCTGCCTCTCTGCCAGCCAGGTCGCCGAGACCATGCGGTTGCTCAAGGTGGAAGGGCTCGTTGCATTTCGCAATTCCACGAGCCTCAGCGACTATCAATATGAACTGACTACCCAGGGTTATGAGCGGGCCGAGCGAGCCTATGCCTGTTGTGCGCACTACGGCGCAGTTCCAGTCCCCCTGCAGCAATTCCTCGATGCCGTCCATCAGCAATCGGTACGCGGCCAGCGTGTTTCACCGACCCGCCTGCGCAAAGCCTTGGCTGGACTGGTCATGGACGACCCGTTGTTTGCACGGCTGGGTCAGGCACTGATCGCGGCCAAAGCGCTGTTCTTGTATGGCGCTCCGGGCAACGGCAAAACAAGTATTGCCCAACGGCTGTGTCAGGCCTTCGGCGAACGCATCTGGATCCCCCGGACACTGCTCGTGGACGACCAGATCGTGCGTCTGTACGATCCCACGCTCCACACCGCCGTCGATTCGCACGACTACCCCGACGTCGATGAACGCTGGATTGCCATCGAACGCCCCACCGTCGTCGCGGGTGGCGAACTCTCGATGTCGAATCTCGAATTTACGCTCGTCGGAGATACCGGCGTGCTGGAAGCTCCACTCCAACTGAAGAGTTCGTGCGGAACACTGCTCATTGACGACTTTGGCCGCCAGCAGATGAGCACCACAGAACTGCTCAATCGCTGGATCGTCCCGTTGGAAAGCGGCATTGATTACCTCAATCTTCCCAACGGCAAGAAGATTCAGGTCCCTTTCGATCAACTGCTGGTGTTCTCGACGAATCTGGCGCCGCACGACCTCATTGACGAAGCGTTCATGCGACGCATTCCTTACAAGGTCGAAGCCCCCGATCCAAGCCCGGATCAATTCCACGCCCTGTTTCTCGAAACAGCCCGGCGCTGGCAGATTCAATGCGAACCCGATCTGGTTCGGCGGTTGATCGACGACTACTACCTCGCGGGTGAGCACCCGATGCGGTTCTGCCACCCCCGCGATCTGCTTGCGCAGGTCAAGAGTTATTGCGAGTTCTTTGACATGCCCTTGCAGGTTACCCCCGCCGCAATCGACGCAGCGCTCAGCAATTATTTCGTGCTGTAGGCATCAGCGCGACGGACGAGCCCACAAACGTTCAACGGGCCCGTCTCCGCAGGCATGTCCACCGCAGCTCCGCGTCCATCTGCGCTACGGTAACTCGCGGACCCGCACATTGCGAAACTGCACTCCGCCACCGTGGCCGCACAGCCGCAGGTACCCCGACGGGGCAAACAGTCCCGGGTGCGGCTTGCCATCCAGCGTTCCCGCGCCCGCGGCTTCCTTCAGACTGGCGTCCACGACAACCTGGCCGTTGACCGTGACCTTGATGCGATCTCCATCGGCGACAATCTCTTCTTCGTTCCACTGTCCAACCTGCTTGAGAACGTCCCGCTTGGCGGCCACCACTCCATAAATGGAGCCATGCGCCTGCCATGGTTTGATGCCGGCATAGTTCTCATGCCGATCATCCAGCACCTGGATCTCCATGCCGTGATAGGCGGCATTCTGCCCCTGTTCGCAGCGGATACCCATCCCGCTGTTGGCGGCGGGTTCCATTTTGAACTCAAACCGCAAGACAAAGTTGCCGTACTGCTGCCCAAGATAACAGCCGTCGCCTTCGAGGATGCCGGCG
>JBGSIP010000494.1:0-2067 GCA_041742495.1 Planctomycetaceae bacterium | reverse complement strand
GTCTTGGTCTTGCCCAGCGTGCGGATCAACTCGCGGGCCTGATGGGTCTGATTGGGGTCAAGACCGCTGGTCGGCTCGTCCAGAATCAGCACGTCGGGGTCGTGCAGAATGGCCTGCGCCATGCCGACCCGCTGACGGAACCCTTTGGACAGCTTGGAGATTGGTTTGTCGATGACGGTCGACAGATCGCAGGCCGTGACTACGTAGTCCAGCCGCTCCCGCCGGTAGCCGCCATGCAATCCCCGCACGGAGGCACAGTAGCCCAGAATGCCGCGCGGCGTCATTTCGCGATACAGCGGCCCGTTTTCCGGCAGGTAGCCCAGCTTTTGCATCGCCTCAAATCGGTGGGTCTCCAGCGAGTGTCCGCAGATCCACGCCGAACCTGACGTCGGCGTGAGGTAGCCCGTCAGCATTTTCATCGTGGTCGACTTGCCAGCCCCGTTGGGTCCCAGAAATGCCGCAATCTGACCTTTGGGAACCGAAAACGCGGTGGCTTTCACCGCCCGGAATTCTCCGTACTGCTTGGTCAAATCCTGGGCCACAATCTCCGCTGTTGCCGTCGAGGCGTTCAGCGCAGAACCGGCCCCTCTGGAACTCGACTGGCTCACCGCCATCGCCATAGGAAGTCCTCTCCAAGGTCTCGTCGCAGAAGTTCACGAACGGCGGAACCCGCCTCCGCCGGGGCATCCGGGGGCCTGTCGACATTGAGAGCCGACTGTCAATGGCCCCGTTCACCCGCACCATTGCTTGGGCCGCCGGGCACATCAACATCGAGATCGACGGCACGACAGACAATCCCGCGGCTACAGGGCATCTCCGGAGGTATCAGTAAACCCGTATTCCTCCCGCAGAGCCTTCACCCACTCCGAGTTCCGGTTCTGCTGATCACGCTGTTGCAGTTGCATCACCGCCTGGCCCAGGGCCTGTCCGCTGATGCCATCGGTGGAGTCGAGAAACCGCTGCCGCAGTTCGTCTTCGCTGTCTCGCGACACCACTTTGCATACGTAAAACGCCGAGCGGTCGTTGGCGGGTGCCACGGCGACATCTCCCACGGCCTGCAAGTCCTGGAACACCACCTTCATGAAGTCTTCGCCCGAACCCCCAATGACCATTGGGAGGACCGTGGCGGAGACCATCGGCGACTGATTGAAATTCATCCGCGGAGTCGACTGCTGCATCATCCAGGTGAATTCTCCGGAATTGGCCACGATGAGTGCCGGGCTGCCGGGACGCCCGGTTTCTGTCTCGCCTGCCAGCAGTTCGCCCAGCGGCCGGGAGCCGGCGGCCTTGATCTTGTCAGCAATCTCTTTCGCCCGGGCGGCGGCCAGATCGCGAGCGTGGAACTGGCGATAGGCCTGCAACACGCGATCCTTCAAGCCCGGCTCATCCCACACCGGGCGATGGGCACGGGAGCGCGACGTCGCCCACATCAGAAACCGGTTGAGACTTTCGGGATCTTCTCCACTCACCCCGGCAACCAGGGCTCGGCTTTCGTTTTCAAACAGCCGTTCCACCACCGCCGTGCGACCCTGACCAGAAAACGCGTCGGCAGCACGAGACGGCTCCATGATCTGGCCAAACGGATAATCCTCGTTCGCAAACGCCTCTTCCAGCGACATGGCCGGAGCGGCGCGGAATGTCAGTCCCTGCTCCTTGGCAAAGGCTTCCATCTCGCCGCGCAACGCCTCGGTGGCCTTGGCGACGTTGTCATCAATCAGCTTGGCCCGCTCTTCGGTAGAGAGCCCTTCCAGCTCTTTTTCCGAGACATCTGGCGCATTGACCGCCCGACCCCACTCAAACAGGCGAGCCTCGGCCACTTTCATTTTGGCAGCGATCGCATCCATCGCCCGCAGACGCTTCAACTGCTTGCCGATCTCCGCCTTCAACTCGTCATCGAGCGGGCGGAACTGGGGTGGCTGCGCGGTGTCCGCCGCAGCACCCGGGAGGGCAGGGACAGACAATCCCGGCGCTTCCAACGCGGGCACGGCGGCAGCAGCGTCGCCTGGACCAGCCGCTGCTGCTTCAGGAGCCGCGGGTTCCGTGGCGGGGGTCTGCGTGGCGGGAATC
>JBGSIP010000493.1:0-5475 GCA_041742495.1 Planctomycetaceae bacterium | reverse complement strand
ATCGAGTTCAGCCTCAGCCAGTTTGATTTCTTCTGGCAGAGCCTGCCGCGCCTTGGCGACATCGACCCGCAGCTTGGCAGCTTCGTGCTCGGCCTGCACTTGCGTCAGCACCAGTTGTTCACGGGTGGCGTTGAGCCGCAGCACCTCGGTCGATTTCAGCAGATCAGTCCCGATCTTGCCCTGCACGATGTTGATCACGCCGGTCCGCGGGGCATGGACGGTGATTTGATTCACCGGTTTCAGGACTCCCACCACACGGTAACGCTCGGAGGGGGTCAGGCTCAGCAGGTGCCGGTCGATCGTGATTTGCACCATTTCGCCAGTTGGGGCGGCGGCGGGATCCTGTCCCTGTGCCACGCTTCCGATCAAGCCCCCCAGCAGCAATGCCAGCCCCACCGGCCAGCAGAATCGCTGCCGCGTTTTGCACCCGCTCATAGTCTCGTCCTGGGATCCGTTCGGTTCGCCGCTCACACCTGCTGATACGGCATGTTCGATCACCAACTGTGCAATTGCCAGTCTGGTGACCGGTTAAAAACGTGTCAAATCTGCAGCGGAGGGGGAAATACCTTCCACGTCTCACTGGACGCCAGTCGGCCCGGCGCGCTTCCCGCCGATTACTGAGGCTTAACCCCCGTCATCAGTGTGTATTCCTTCATCGGAACCTTTTCCACCCGATCGAAGAGTTCGGGCATGGCCTCTTCGTACCATTCAGTCGTTTTGCAGACAACCACCACCTTCCCTCCCGGCCGGAGGGTTCGTCGGGCCGTGCGCAGGAACAGATCGGCGATGCGGTAGTAGGAAAAATACGGCGGATTCGTCAGCACCAGGTCGAACTGGTCATTCCGCAATGAAGATCCATCGCAATCCAGGCGCACGTCGACACTGGTCAATTGATTGTCGCGGACGTTCTCCTGCGTGCAGGCCACGGCTCGCGGATTGGCATCGGTCGCCGTCACTTTGACGTCGGCTTGCCGCAGTGCCACCGCCACGGAGACCGCCCCCGACCCGCAGCCTAAGTCCAGCACCTTCAGACCCGGCGTGATGGTGGTGCCCCGCAGCAGCGAGCGGGCCCCCTGATCGACCTGCCGATGGGCAAACACACCCGGCCGGGTGGTCAGCCGGATCAGACGCCCTTCGTCCCGAAACGCCACCTGAGCGGAAAAATCCCGGACGCGGCGCAGCGGCTCATGCCGGGTCGTGACATACACCCGGGCCCCTTTCGCTTCGTGAACGGAGATTCGCGGTGACAGCTTGCGCAGTTCGTTGCGCAGCCAGGTGTCGTTGCGATTGTCGACGGAGCACAACAGACGCCCCCCGTCCTTCAGCCGGACAAAGGCCTGCTGCATCAGTTCGCGGGTGAATTCGGCTTCTCCTTTGGCGGAGAACGGAAGCAACGCCATATCAAGTTCGCCAGCGGGCACGTCCGACTCGCAGACGACGTCGACATTCGTCAGCCCCTGCGGCTGCACAAAGCCGCGAATCTGCTGCGCCGTGTACAGATCCCAGACCGGGCAAATGACTTTCCGGCTGGCATCCATGTTGGCCACCAGCGTGGCCAGTTGTCCCCGCCCCTGTGTCGTGCACAGCACGCGTTCCCCCTGCACCAGGTGAGCCAGTTGCATCAGGGCGATCTCGGCTGGTCGCGGCGGCGGCAGCCGAACGACGTCTTCTTCTTCGACAAACTTGCGTTGTTTCTTCGGCATGCGACTCACAGAGCTTCGAGATGAGAAAACAGATTCCACAGACAGTCACGTCGCACGTCGCGGGATGGGCACGGCGTCACGAGCGGCAACCCGGGCCCCGTGGTCCACGAAGGCACCATGGTTGTCCCGGCAGGACAAACATGTGATCGCTTAGGGCAGAACCCGGCAGATCAGGGCCTGGAGGTAGCGAGTCTCGGGACAGGATAACAATGCGGGGTGATCGGCACCTGCCCCCCGCTCCTCCAGAACCTGCACATTTCGTCCCACGGCCAAGGCCGCACGGGCCACCATCGCGGCGAAGTCGTCGTGGCTGACGTGGCCGGAACAACTGCAGGTGACAAACAGCCCCTGTGCCTGGGTCAGCGCAATCCCCTGCTCATTGAGCCGCTGGTAACCTGCCAGCGCTTTTTCGAGCCCCGCCCGATGCCGCACCATCTTGGGAGGATCGAGCACGACCGTGGCAAATTGCCGTCCTTCCTCCACGAGAATGGCCATCGCTTCATCGGCGCGACTGTGGACGGCCGAGACACGCTCCGCCACACCGTTCCGCTGGGCATTGCGCAGCGCCAGGTCCAAGGCCGCGGACGAGGAATCCACCAGCGTTGCTGACGTGGCGTCCCCCATTTTAAGGGCATTGATGGCAAAGCCGCCGGAATAGCAGCAGACGTCCAGCAGTTCTCCGGGCGGCGCGAGTTGGGCCACGCGTCGCCGGTTGTCGCGCTGATCGCAGTAGAAACCGGTCTTCTGCCCTGCGGTCAGATCGACTTCAAAAGTCAGCCCTTGCTCCTCAATGGCGAATTCTTCCGGAGGAACTTGCCCGCGCAGCAGGCCATCTTCCAGATCCAGCCCTTCGAGTTCGCGGATCCCCTTTTCGGTCCGGCAGAGAATTCCGGCTGGCTGAATGAGCCGCTCCAGGCAATCGAGAATGACATCCCGAAACTGGAACACCGCGAGACTCGTAAACTGCACCACCAGATAGTCGCCGAACTGGTCGACCGTCAGGCCCGACAGGCCATCCCCTTCACTGTTGACCAGTCGGAGCGCTGTGGTGCGGCCGTCCCGCGCCTGGGCGGTGGCCGAAAACAGTCGGGTGCGCAGCGCCACCGCCTGTTGGAGTCGTGCCTCCCAGAACGCAGGATCGATGGGCGAATCGAGCTGCCATTCGTACAACCGCACCCGGATATTGCTGTGCTCGTTGTACAGGCCCCGGGCGATCGGCTTGCGCTCGGCCGACTCCACCAGCACTTCTGTGCCCGCGGACAATTCCGCTGGAGCGGTGTCGATGGCGCCTGCAAAGACCCACGGATGCCGAGAGTGAAACGGCAGCGCCTTACGCGGTTTGAGGGTGATTTTGGGCAACGTCGCAAATGGGGTCGACAATCCAGTTTCCTCGAATTTCCAGGGACGAATCCCGTTTGTCGGGACAATTCCCGCTGTGGAGAATTCCCACCCGGGAGAATTCCGCCGCTGTTTGCCGGGGGGAATCCCGTCCCTGCCACCCTGCCCCGGCCCGCCGTCGCGTCTGTCTGCTGATCGCCGCGTGATTTGCGAACTGCTGCGGCCAGAGGCGTAGTCAAAATCCCCGTTGGCTGGCGGGCGACAATTCGCTCGGCCACCGACGGCGGCGTGGATCAAATTGGCAAACCACAAACCCGCCTTCTGGGATGCTTACCGAAGCCCCGGCCCGCACTCTCGAAAAGGCCAGCGACTGGACGGGATTGGCTTGGCCGGTTTCGGCGACAGAGTCTTGTAAGCCTTAATTCTTCAAGGAGTTGGGTGATCTGGCTTGCGGTCGATCTCGGCGATGTACGCCAGCAGGCGTTCGCGTTCGCTTTCCAAGAATCGCAACTTCAACAGAGAACGGACTCGGGTCAAGAGTTCGACCCGATGAATGGGCTTGCTCAGAAAGTCGTCCGCCCCTGCTTCGACCGCCCGTTCAATGTCCCCCGCTTCTCGGAGGGCCGTGACCATCAGCACGGGAATGGACGCTGTCTTGGCTTCTTGCTTCAGCTTGCGGCAGACTTCAAAGCCGCTCAGCTTCGGCATCATGATGTCCAGCAGCACCAGATCGGGTTCAAATTCCCCCACGACCTTCAGCGTCTCCGCCCCGTCGTGAGCCATCGCAATTTCGTACTGGTCCTCGGCGAGATAGGCGTCGAGCAATTCGCAGTTAGGCATATTGTCATCCGCGATCACGACGCGGAAAACTCGCTCGGACTTACTCATGATGCAATCGCAAGAGGACTCTGAAACGCTGAGAATCAACACCCGCCTGAATCGGGCCAGTTCGGCCCACTGCCAGCACTTTGCTCGGCCGGCCGAGAATCCCAGGCGGTGGAGAGCAACCGTTGATCCCTCATTGTAACAGCGAGGGACGTGAGAGGCGATTCGCGCCCCCCTGAAATTCAGGGACCTCCGGATTGCGGTGCCGAGCCGCCGGGTTGTGAACAGCGGGTCAGAACGGATCGATACCAGAGCATGCCGGCGGCGGGGATACGTGAGGTCTCCGGCTGATTGGCTCGGCTCAGGAAGCGATTTGGCCCCCGGCTTGGGAACTTGGGCCCAGCGTCGTCCGCCGCCAGTCTTCTAGCGCCTCCCGGGTCGCCGGCCCCCATTCGCCGGCCGCGAACGACTCACCGGGGCTCCCCTCCGGATGTTCGGCAAATTTTGCCAGCGCGGCCAGTCCCGCCACGACGACGAGGTCGTGTTCGTCGTCAACATCGATGTGAACAGGCAAGACCTCCGTCGTCGCCCCCACCTGCCGCAGTTGCGCCGTCGTTGCGGTCAGTACACTCGCAGTGCTCCAGGCGACGCCCTGAAACATCTCCGGCAGCGGACGAGACTGGCCGACCAGGTAGTACCCGCCATCGGCCGACGGACCCAGCACCACGTCGCAGTGCGCAAGCCGTTCGAATGCGGCGGCCACCGTCGCGCGGGGGAGTTGGGGGCAGTCGGTTCCAATTAGCACGACACGTCCGGCTCCGCGGTCGAAGGCCCGGGCAAAGTATTCGGTCATTCGCTCGCCCAGCCCCCCCCTGCCCTGCCCCGTCACGACATACCGGCCAGCGGAAAGGGCCTGAAAATAGCCATTCTCGGCTCCGGATTCGTCAGCGATTGCCAGCACCCGTTCGTTACCCAGGTTGGCAAAGCGGGCGACAAGGTAGGCCAGAAATGCCGCATACAAGCGGGCTGACAGGTCTGGTCCGACCGTCGCGGCCAACCGGGTCTTGACCTGGCCGGGAATGGGCTCGCGAGCGAACAGTCCGAGCGTGCAGCGAGTCGAGCGATTCATGCGGCGGCCTGAGTGGTGCGGCGAACCGCGGCGAAAACATGCAGAAAAATGCGTTTGTCGGAACAATCGGAAGGATTTTGCGGGGCCGCGTGAAACGCCTCGGACCCCCACTCCGGCAGGTCACAGCCATGGAACATGACTTCGTGAAACTCCCATTTTGACATCCCTTACTCGGCAATCGTTGTGTGAAACCCCTATTTTAACAGGCGAGCCGATCTTGCCGGTCGGTGTGGCGCATGAGCGATTAGTGTACAGAGGCTGAAGCTAAGGGGCCTTTTCTTGTCGCAACTGGCGGGCAGGTAGTGTGTTGGTGTTCACTGTTCTCTATGGCGGCAGATTTGCCTCATGTTTCCGGCCAACCGAGGTCGGCCGCGAGGGCCGCGAGCAGGCTCCGGAAGCGGCGCTGATGTTGCCCTTCGCCGGGACGACCGTTGGCCAGAATCGCTACGGCGCGGCCCTGTTCCGGATCGGCAAAACCGA
>JBGSIP010000492.1:0-11100 GCA_041742495.1 Planctomycetaceae bacterium | reverse complement strand
GGACGAGCCCCCGAACTGGCGGCCCCTTCCCGGCGAGAACGATCCGGATAGTCCGGATGCACGGGAACCTGCTTGCGAATGACCTTTTCGATCTGCCGCAGCATCTTCCGTTCACTCGGATCGCACAGCGTGATGGCAATTCCATCCGCGCCGGCCCGACCGGTCCGGCCGATTCGGTGTACGTAGCATTCGGGCTCGTGTGGCAAATCAAAATTCACGACGTGCGAAATCCCTTCCACGTCGATCCCGCGGGCAGCCAGATCGGTGGCCACCAGCACCTGCGTGCGGTTCGATCGGAAGCGATCCAGCGTCCGCGTGCGAATTGCCTGTGACTTGTCACCGTGCAACGCAGCCGCCTGAATGCCGCCATCAACCAAGGCCTGCGCCAGCTTGTCGGCACCGTGCTTGGTGCGGGCAAACACGATCACCTGGGTGACGTTGTCTCCCTTCAAAATCGTTTCCAGCACGGTGCGCTTGCGAGATTGTTCGACAAACATCACCTGCTGCTCAATCAGTTCGACAGACGTCGACTGCGGAGTGATCGACACCGTGACCGGGTCAATCAGCAGACGCTCTGTCAGTTCGACCACCGAGGGGGGCAACGTCGCTGAGAAAAACAGCGACTGCCGTTCCTCGGGCAGCAGGGCAATGATCTTCTTCAGGTCGGGCATAAAACCCATGTCGAGCATGCGGTCTGCTTCGTCGAGGACGAAGAACTCGATGTTTTCAAAGCTGATGTAGCCTTGGTTGTACAAATCGAGCAGTCGGCCTGGAGTGGCAACCAGAATGTCGACCCCTTGTCGCAGGGCCTTGGTCTGGTGGTACGAACTCACGCCGCCGAAAATGACGGCATGCTTCAGCTTCAGGAAGCGGCCGTACTGTTCGATGCTTTCGCCAATCTGGGCCGCCAGCTCACGCGTGGGGGACAACACCAGCGCAAAGGGAGCCTTGGGCTGCGGACGCCGGCGATCCCGGGCCAAGTGATCCAGAATTGGCAGGGTGAACGCAGCCGTCTTCCCCGTGCCCGTCTGGGCGCAACCGAGCACGTCGTGCCCTTCCAGCGCCAGCGGAATGGTTTCCGCCTGAATCGGCGTGGGGGTCACGTGTTCGAGGGCTTCGAGAGCCCGTTGAATCTCCGGCAGCAGTTCGAGTTGGGCAAACGTCACACTCGGGGCAGCCGTGGGTGCAGTCAATGGAGACATAAAACTCAGCAATTTCTTTCTGGCCGGTTCAACCGACCTCAACCTGCCGGATCGGCAGATCTTGTTGGCAGCGGGGACGTTGCCTGGCACCGGGAGTCTCCGCAAACCGACACCGACGGATCGACACCAATGGTCGCATCACGCGGGGTCTGTCGGAGTGGCACGGTGCCGGGACGGAGAGCAGCGATCCGGCCGGCAAACGCCAAGGCAGGACCGTCGTCACAGTCGGGAAACGTCATGTCGCTGTCAGGGAGACACGGCACGTCGCGAAGACCATCTTCGCCAACTACGAACCGCGTCCGCGGACATTCAGGCAGACGGACTGTCAGCCGAAACATCCTCCACACTCGCCCCGCGCGTCAGACTGGCCTCGGATGCCATCCGGCAGCCTCAGCACAGCACGTTCTGCGGGGTTCGAGCAGCGACCTCGTGTCTGGCCTCGTTGCCGCGGTCGCAAATCTGCGAACATCCACGACACACAATTCAGGGCCATCGGTTCCGGCCGGACGCAACTCATGCGGCGAAAAAGCTCTCAGGGGTAACGAAGAAATCCCAGACACAAAAACAGGGTTTCAAAAAACCCTGCCACGCACGTTGTGGGCGGTGCTGGCTTCGTTTGCGATCAGCATTGCGTTGTGCCAGAGGATACGAAGCAACGCAGTCTGTCGCGGGGGGAGTCGACACAAAGATCGACTCAAACACATCATCGGTCGTGAGCATCGACCGCGGGGAGAACTTTCCCGGTAATTCCGCGCGGGCAGAGTATCCCAGCGGACGCGCACTAGCAAGACCCATTCTTCAGAAACGACCCTGAATTGGTGACATCCCCGCGGCCCCGGCCACGCAACCACCCCCCCCTGCACCGTCCCGCCAAGCGGGTTTCCCCCTTTCCCGGGCCTGCAGTTGCCAACGACTGTCGTTTGTCGTGCAATGCGGACATCGTCTGCACGAGTCTGCACGAGCGACCGCATGGAATCGCATGGTTGGCTGCCCCGTTTTGTGCTTTGCCGCTGCTGAAGAGAGTGTCGCTTGCCGTGACCACCCAGTCCCTCACTCAGGTTCGCCTGACCGACATCCGCCTGGCGGTCGGAACCCCGGAAGCAGAGCTGCCCGCGCGCATGTCGCGCGTGCTGGGGGTCTCCACGACCGACATCGCCAGTTGGAAAATCCTGCGCCGCAGTCTCGATGCCCGCTCCCGCTTCGACCTGCAGTTTGTCTACACGCTGATGGCGGAAGTCCCCACGACGGACCGTCTGGAGAAGAAACTGGCCGGCGATCGGCGGATCGAGCTGTTTCGCCCTGACGTCTTTGCCGATCCCCCCGCAGGCACCGATCCACTCGTCCACCGGCCGATTGTCGTCGGCACGGGGCCAGCCGGGTTGCTCGCCGGATACTACCTCGCGCTGCGCGGCTACCGGCCACTGATTCTTGAACGGGGCTTCCCCGTGAAGGAACGTGTCCCGGAGATTCGGCGTTTCGATTCCGGTGGCTCGCACGATCCGGAAAACAACTACCTGTTTGGCGAAGGGGGAGCCGGCTGCTTCAGCGACGGCAAATTGACCTGCCGCATGACGGGGCCCGATGTCGACTGGGTGCTCGAAGCCTTCATCACCTGTGGCGGGCGGTCCTCCATCCGCTACGAGTTTCGCCCCCACCTGGGCAGTAACAAGCTGCCCATGATCTGTCGCAACTTCCGCCGCAAAATCGATGCCCTCGGCGGCGAATACAAATTTGGCTGTCGCGTCGAAGGGCTCGATTTTCGCGACGGAACCATGCGCGGACTGCAGACCTCCAGCGGCTACATCCCAGCGGCCACCGTCATTCTGGGCATCGGCCACTCCGCCCGCGACACCTACGAACAGTTGCACACGGCCGGAGTGCCGATGGTCGCCAAGCCCTTTCAACTGGGCCTGCGCATCGAACAGCCACAGTCTGCCGTCAACCGGCACAAATACGGCAAGCCGGAATACGAACAACTGCTCGGCGCGGCGGATTACACGCTGGTGGCCAAAAGCAATCCCGACGTCTACACGTTCTGTATGTGCGCCGGCGGGTTCGTCATTCCCAGCGTGTCGGAACCGGGGCAGTTCTGCACTAACGGCATGAGCAACTCGCGGCATGACACCCCGTTTGCCAATAGCGGCCTGATGGTCACCCTCGACCCCCGCGAGTTCGGCAGCGATCACCCGCTCGCTGGCATGGAGCTGCAACGACAATATGAACGCCGCGCGTTCGAGCTTGGTCGCGGGGAGTATCTCGTGCCACTGCAGTCCGCGCAGTCCTTCCTGGCCAACCGCCAAGACTCGCGCCTCCCCGTCACCTCTTACGAGCGGGGTGCCGTCAGTGCCGATCTGCATGCCGTCCTTCCGCCGACAGTTCTGGCCGCCATCCATCGCGGACTCCCGCTGCTCGACCAGCGCTGGCGCGGCGATTTCCTCCGCGATGCCACCCTCGTGGGCCCCGAAATGCGTGGCAGCGCCCCGTTACGCATGCTCCGCGATCTCGACTCGCGAGAAGTCCCGGGTATCTCTGGTCTGTACCCGGTGGGAGAAGGTGCCGGATACGCCGGGGGCATCGTCAGCGCCGCCGTCGACGGTCTCCGCAGTGCCAAGTCACTCGTCGCGCGATTCGCCCCCGTTTGAACACCCGCCATGACCCCAGCAGAACAGAGATCCACCCAACGTCACGGATCATCAACCACGCGGTGTGGCGTGTGTCCGTGCTCGCGGCCTGCATGTTCTATCGCCGCCGCTACCGCTGTTGCCCGATCGCGAACCCGTTGATCATTCCCTGCCAGCCCAGAATCAAGCATGCCCGACCATCGTCACGCAGAGACCTGTGGCGTTGACCACGCGCACGAAGGTCACGACGAACCAACTCGCCACGCCTGCCAGCACGCGGCTGCTCCCGCCGCGAATCACGCCGGCTGTGGCTCGTTGCTGCTCCCGCATCAGCATGTGGTGACCGACTTTGGTCGCGCGTTCGCCATTGGCGTGGCGTTGAACATCACGTTTGTGATTGTCGAACTGACCGCCGGGTGGTGGGCCAATTCGCTCGCCCTCATCTCCGACGCCGGCCACAACCTCAGCGATGTGCTCGGCCTGCTGCTCGCCTGGGGAGCCCACCATCTCGCGCGTCTGGCGCCATCGCCGCGGCGCACGTATGGCTGGGGCAGCTCAACCATTCTCGCCGCACTCGCCAACGCCTTCCTGCTGCTGGTGGCACTCGGTGGACTGGCATGGGAGGCCATCGAGCGATTGCAGCATCCGCAGCCCGCCGCCGGGTCGGTCATTGTCGCCGTCTCGCTGATCGGCGTGGTCATCAACACGGCGACCGCGGCTTTGTTTGCCAGTGGCCGCCATGACGATTTGAACATTCGCGGGGCCTACCTGCACATGGCCGCCGACGCTGCCATCTCGCTTTCCGTGGCTATCGCCGGGGGCTTGATCCTGTGGACCGGCTGGAACTGGCTGGACCCCGCGAGCAGCCTGGCCGTCGCCGTGGTGATTCTCGCCGGCACTTGGGGTCTGTTGCGAGAATCACTCGACCTTGCCCTGCACGCCGTCCCCTCCGGCATTGATGTCGACGGGATTCGCCAGTATCTGCTCGCCCAGCCTGGCGTCACTGCCGTGCATCACCTGCACATCTGGGGCTTGAGCACGACCCGCACCGCCCTCACCGTGCATGTGGAGCGCCCCTCAGCCACCGACCCCGACGATTTTCTGCGGCGCGTCACCCACGACCTGCGCGTGCGGTACCGCATCTCACAGGCCACGATTCAGGTCGAGCAGCAATCGGACCGCGTCAGACCGGCTGCAGAACGTACTGACGGCTGAGCGGCCATCCCGCCGGCTGACCGCCCGCCACGTGACCGCCTGGCAATTCCTCACACCGCCTTAACCCACTTTGGCGGCTGGAGTTGCGATCCTCCGCACCGCGTCGCGAATTCGCTTTGGCACACGGAGTGCAATCTCCAGTTCGCGACGGGCAACCGCTGGTCGCCGCTCTGTGCCTTTACACACTCTCTGCATGAAAACAGAGGACGCGAGTGAAGACCTTACGGTGCCACCACGTACAGTCGCCTGCGATGGCGGGGGGGATTGACCTCACCCCGACACCGCACTCACCAAACGCCGGTCTTACTACCTAAGGACCAATCCTATGAGTATCGAATCTCGCCCTGATTCCACGTTTGGCGACGTCATCAAAATGGCGCTCTCGATCATCGTGCCCCCTGTGGGGGTCTTCTTTGAAGTTGGCCTGGGTGGGCAGTTCTGGTTGAACATTCTGCTAACACTGCTGGGCTACTTCCCCGGGGTCATTCACGCCGTGTACATCATCGCGCGTCGATAACCGCCTCTGAGAACACGGCGACACAGCAACACCCTGTGTACGACTGGTCCCAGACTTGGTGCCCCAGGCTTTGCTCATGCCGCACCTCAATGGGGAAATGCAGCTTGGAAAGGCCAGGAGCACCCTTGTAGGTTTCAGGCTGTGATGATGCGGCTGGCGATCAAACATTCGCGAAAAACCTGCGTGCTGTTGACCGGGGCCTGGTTCTTTCGCACACGCATCGAGTCAGGCGGTCAAGATCCGGGGTGGCCGGAACCCCCAGGGGTGTTGACCGCCTGCTCGTTTATCCACGTGCCATCCGCCACGACGTGAGCGCTGCGTCGCCCCCACGAACCAGATGCACGTTGGTCGCCACGCGATATCATGAACTGTCGTTAGACCGGCCCGACCCCGTCATCGACGAGAATCTTCAGCCGCTGCAGCTTGCTGCGGCACTCGTCCCGTTCCCGACTGCGTGACAATTCCCGCCAAGTGGCATGCTGCGCGTCCAGAAACTCCGCCTCGGTGAACGGCGGCACGCGGCCGCTTTTGCTGGCCGTCAGCATCAACTGCTGTACCACTTCGGTATCCAGCCGCGTGAGCGACGACGCATGGACGCGGTAATCCTCAAAGGCTTCCCACGCCAGCGGAAACAGCGGCTGGACAATGTTCTCACCGATCGTCCGGGAGTACTCCCGAATTTCCTGCTGGGCATGCGAGTCCATCCGCAGCGCCAGAAAATGAAACAGGTTGTGCAGATCGATCTTCCAGTACGCCTCGGTATACGTACACAACGGCAGATCTTTGCGCGCCTGTTCCCGCGCCACGCCACATGCCAGCCGATCGTCATACAGCTTGCGCGCCGCTTGTTGAAACGCGGCTTCAGCCGCGGTCAGCTCGGTCCCCACCTCTGCGGGCAGACACCCCGCGCTCCCCTGACGATTGTTGGTGGCCTGCGTGCGCCATTCGCCCGGCAGCGTTTCCTGCATGGCGTCAATCGCCACCGAATAGCGCGTGCTGTATTCATTCACGTTCGCCGTGCGATGGCGAATCCACTGCCGCCAGCAATCCATGGGGACGCGCACCAGCAGTTTGATTTCCGCCATTTCAAACGGCGTGCTGTGGCGGTGTCGCATGAGATAGCGAATCAGCGTGCGATCATCAGAGACCTTGCGCGTCCCCTCGCCGTAACTGACGCGCGCCGCCTGCACGATCGACGAATCGTCACCCATGACATCGACCAGGCAGACATACCCGTCGTTGAGCACCGGAAATTTGCGCCACCGCAAACCAGCCAGCCGATCTGTCGCATCGCCCGGCTGGCCGCTGGTTTCGGATTCGATCGTCATGCTCGGCTACTCCCTCCGCGGCTCGGTCCGCTCAGTAATTTCCGCCTGCTCTGCTTCCGTATGGCCTGCCAGCTTCGCTTCCCGCACACGGCCACAACAGTGGGGCCACGACGGCATTCGTCACGATGCCAGCCAAGCGGGGATGGTGACAGGGGACGGGCCGCAGAGTGTACGCGGTCCCTCGCAGCGGGAAAACGATGACTCACGGAATCGAGTCGACCCACTCTCTCGCGGCCTCCAACAGATCGCCAGACCACCAGCCCCAGCCCTCCGGGGGCAAATTTGACCCTTCTCTCGCGCGCGTGCGGAGTGTCGCCGCCTGACGGTTGGCGATACACTAATCGGCATTCGCGAATCTGTTGCGCAGCCCCTGCGCGTCCTCCCCCCTTGGCCCGCCTGCCGGCGCACCTCTCCTGCTGGAAGCACACATGCCTGCCGCTGTTCACACCGGTTGTTCTCATCGCCGTGCCACCCGTTCCACAGTCTGGACCACCCTGCTCGTCCTGGCACTGTGGGCCGCCACCCCTTCCGCGGGCTGGGCGCACGATCCGGCCGAAGAGATGGCCACCGCCGCCACCCGACTGCTCGCCTCTCTGCCAGCCGAACAGCAGGCACTGGCGGTGTTCCCACTGGCAGACAGCGAACGGACGAACTGGCATTTCATTCCCGACTTTGCCATCGAGCCCCGCCATGGACGCGCCGGCCTGCGACTCGACGCGATGAGCGACGCCAGTCAGTTGTACACCCACGGCCTGCTCAACGCGGCCTTGAGCCATCGCGGCTACCTCACCGCCACCTCGATCATGGCCCTGGAAAAGGTACTCGCGGAACTGGAACAGGATGCCGAAAAGCGCGATCCCGGCCGCTATTATCTGTGCATCTTCGGCACGCCTGCAGCCACCGGCACCTGGGCCTGGCGGTTTGAAGGTCACCACATGTCGCTCAACATCACCATTCGCGACGGCAAGATGTTCTCCGTGACACCGACCTTCTTTGGCAGCAACCCCGGTGAAGTCCGCCAGGGTGCCCATGAGGGAATGCAGGTCCTGGCTCCGTTTGAACAACTGGCTTTTGACCTGCTCGCCACGCTGACTCCGGCGCAGACGAAGCTGGCCGTCGTTTCGCCAGCGGCCCCGAAAGAAGTGCTCACCAGCGATCAGCCGCAGGTCGATCGACAGACACTGCTGCCCCAGGTCGGCCTGCCATCGACCGAGATGACACCCGCGCAGCAAAAGCTGCTGCTCACACTCGTGCAGACGTACGCCGCCGCCTATCGCCCGGAGATTCTCGCCAAGACCACGCACGCGCAGCAACTCGACGACCCCAGCGGCTGGACCTTTGCCTGGTACGGAGCCACTGCGAAAGGGGGCGGCCACTACTACCGCATTCAGTCGGCCACGTTCGTGCTCGAATTTGCCAACGTGCAAAACAACGCCAATCACATTCACGCCGTCTGGCGCGATTTCGATGGCGATTTCGGCCGCGACCTGCTGGGCGAACACTTCCGCGAAGGCCACGAAGGCACGGCCAAACCGTAATCAGCCCGCAGCGATGTTCCTTTCTGACCCGAACTGGCATCGCGCTGCCAGTTCAGCCGCAGCGAAAACCATCTCCGGCGGCAACGACCGCCGCGACTGATTTGCGCGCAACCACTGCCGACCGCTATTGTGTCACCGTCATCACCGCGCGGCGGTAGGCAACCAGCGGCGCGACCTGGCGGCCGTCGCTAACTTCCAGAATCAGGTGCAGTTCCTTCCCCGCCGCAGAGGCGGGTACGCTCAGCTTGATGGCCGCGGCCGTCGCGTCCGCCAGGGGGAAAGGCTGCCCATATGGGGTGCGACCAGCGAATGGATCGATCCACCAGCGGAACTGCCGCGCGTCGCCATCGGGATCGGTCGAGGCACTGGCGTCAAACGTCAACTGCTCTCCAGGCCGAGCCGTCAGGCGCAGAATCGCGCGGGTCTGATCGCCATTCAGAGCCGCCCGCGGATGATGGTTGGCCGCCGCGAATGGCGCTACACACCAGTCCATGCGCGCCTGAAAATCATGCCACATCGCCGCTCGGAAACGAAACACGGGACCGCAGGGATCGGCTGACGTCTCGCCGGTGCGTTCATCTGTCCATGTTTCGTCCGCCCCCAGCGCATCGACATAAGCGGCAAACGGCACGGCCGACTGTTCTTCCTTTGCCACATCGCGATAAGGCGAGAACGGCTCAGACTGTTTGTGCCTCGAATAGCGGCCGCTCCAGCCTCCCCAGGTCTGCTCGCCGGGATCGGACAATCCCACGCAGACGTGCTGCATCCACGGAATCGTGCCCCCCCCTTCGATGAAGTGATATTCCGGCCCAAACACCTGGCGGCTGGGGTACATGGCTCCCAAAGGCCCATGATTGGTCCGGATGTGCTCGTGAGCCCAGGCGTCCTGACCGGCCGCGGTGTAGGGATACGGCTGCCAGACATGGGGCCCCAACTGATCGTTGGTCGGCCCGCCATAGGCGCGGGTTTGATGTCGGCTGCGAACCCAGTGGATGTCCGGAAACTCATGGCAAATCCACGCGCCGGCGTTGTCCTGGGCCTGGTTGTCAAACACTCGCAACCGGCTCACGAGCGTCGCCGTTTCCGCCGGGGTGTGGGCAGCGCGATAATCAAACAAGGCTTGTGCCAGCGTGTTGGCCCCCGCATTGATCACCACATGCAGCGGGCGCGCATCGTCCCGCTCAGCGGCGGCCAGAATCAGTCGCGAACCGGGCGTCGATTTGTCGAGGCCTACGTCGGCAATGCCATAGTCCGTCTGACCACAGGCAATCACCGCTCGCAAATCTGCGGCCGAAGGCCACCCCGCCGCATGCAGTTCGAGGTTGGGCAGCACTTGTTCGTAGCCAGCGACCAGCTCTTCCAGCAGTTCGGGATGCAAGGTCCGTCGATACGGGCGGGAATCCTGCGGCCGCAGGTGCTTGCCCGTGACAGCCAGCAGCCCCTCGATCTCCAGTTCGTGCGCGCACAGCAGCAGATGCAGAATCTGCTGCACTTCGTCTGGCTCGTTGCCCATGTCGGCCAGCACGATCAACCGGCTTCGCTCGGCACGCATGGCGTCGGTGAAGACCGGCCGAACCACTGCAGGCACTGCCTCACGCCCTGATCGGCTTGGTTCGTCGGCCAGGCCGATGCCCGCGAACCCGCACAGCCCACTGGCCAGCCACAACCAGCCTATCGCAGCACCCTGACGATTCGACATCGCGCAATCTCCTCTGGACAAATCGGTGACAACAACGAACGGCCCAGCCCTCAAACAATCGCTCTCGACAGACGCAATGGGCGCCACCACGAACTCACCCTGCCCCTCACGTAACGGCCCGTTTTGCCGACTCCGGGAATCCCGCGATCGGGCGACTGGCTTTTCCGCTGCTCGTCGCTCTTTCGGTGTTCGCTTCGTCGGTCTTCACTCCGTCGGTCGTCACTCCGTTGCCTTGGGGAGTTGGGAGATATCGACTCCCATGTCGGTCAATAGCAACTGCATGTCTTCCCACACCGGACGTTTGGCGGCCGGATTGCGCAATAAGTACGAAGGATGGTAGGTACACAACACGCGCGCTGCTCCGTGCGTGAAGAACTGCTGCCGTAGCTTGCCGATCGGATCTTCCAGTCCCAGCAGATTCTGGGCCGCGACCGTGCCCCAGCAGACAATGTATCGCGGTTTCACAATCCCGATCTGTGCATCGAGATACTCACGACAGCGCTCGGCTTCGGCAGGACTCGGATTGCGATTTCCCGGCGGGCGGCAGCGCAGAATGTTGCAGATATACAGTTCGCTGCGCTCCCAGCCACACGCCTGAATGATGCGGTTGAGCAGTTGGCCGGCACGCCCCACAAACGGTTCCCCCTGTTTGTCTTCGTCGGCTCCCGGGGCTTCGCCAATAAACATCACCGTGGCCTGCGGGTTGCCGACGCCGAAAACCGTCTGTGTGCGGGCGGCTGCCAGTTCGGGGCAGCGCTGACATTGGCTCACCTGTGAGGCCCAGCCCTCAAGGGCGGACTGACGTTGTTCCCGAGTCACCAAAGCAGCGGACTTGCGTGGCATGGCAGAGTCCTTGGCCGCCGGCGAATAGTGGAGTACCACTATTCCGAAGCTTCCAAGCCGCTCTGCCCGACACAGGAAGGTACGCTAAGTCGTACGTTCGGCGAGCGTTGTGAAATGCACCCGGAGGGATTTGAACC
>JBGSIP010000491.1:0-10024 GCA_041742495.1 Planctomycetaceae bacterium | reverse complement strand
GATGCTGCGCGGGTTGGCAGCCGGTGGCCTGGCAGGTTGCACCCATCTGGCGGCACGGCTGTTTGCTGCGGCACCGGCAGACCGGTCGGAGCCGACCCGCTATTCCTACCGCGTCGTGGCCGAATATCCGCATGACGCGCGGGCCTTTACCCAAGGCCTGCTGTTTGTGAACGGCGAGTTGTTTGAAGGGACTGGCCAGTACGGCGAATCGCAGTTGCGGCGGGTCGACTTGACGAGCGGACGCGTACTCGCCAGCTATGCACTCCCCCGGCAGTACTTTGGGGAAGGAGTCGCGTTTGCCAACGGGCGGTTGTACCAGCTCACCTGGCAGGAACGGCTGGCGATTGTGTACGACCCCCAGACGCTGCGCCCCACCGGTTCAATCCCGTATGCCTGGGAGGGCTGGGGCATCACCTGGAACGGGGAGCACCTCATTTGCTCCGACGGCAGCTCCACTCTGCGATTTGTCGACCCGACCGACTTCCGCGTGGTGAAACGTGTCACCGTCAAACTGGGCGACCGACCGCAAGCCAATCTGAACGAACTCGAATACATCCACGGGGAAATTTGGGCCAATGTGTGGCACGCGGAAGACATCGTGCGGATTGATCCGACCAGCGGGCAGGTGACTGGTATCGTGCAACTCGCGGGACTCAACCCGCTGCTGGCGGCATTGCGCCGCGAACGTGTTCTCAATGGGGTTGCCTGGGAGCCCACCACCGGAAAGCTCTACGTCACTGGGAAGCTGTGGCCCAAGCTGTTTGAAATCGAAGTGCTCTCCCGGCCGTCGTGACGGCGTTCGCAACTGGTCATCCGATTTGCAGGCCGGCCGTGGCTCTCCTGTTCCGCGGTGATGAGCGAGCGGCGGGTCAGTTCTCAAGCGTCCACCATCGCGGGTTGCATCTTCGGCCGACACCTTGCAGTAGTCGGGCGGCGGACGAACTCCTAGAATCCCTCTGTTTGCCAGTTTTCCCGCGTGGGCGAAAGGGCAAGTGGCAGCCCTCTTCTGGCCCGCACGTTGGGCCCCACAAGGTTTTGACTATGAGTCGTTTCTATGCCCAGCGGTCCGTCGCCAGATGGTTGATTGTTGGCGTCCTTGGCGGTCTGTGGGTTGGCATGGCAGGTGCGGATACCGCCGTCGCACAGCCACCGGCCATTCCGTCTTTGGAAATGAAGACTCCCCCGGCGGCGGATTTCACGCTGGCGGAAGGGCTCACTCCCGAACAGATTTTCGCCCGGATTGGCGAATGGGCTCAGTTGCAACCGGCTGAGCAAACGCAGGAGGCCTTTGTCGCCCATTTGACGAAAGTCTCCACTGCCATCCTCGCCGCGGCGGACCGGATTCTCAGTGGTCAGGCAGCCGAGGGAGATCTGTTGCGCGCCGTGAACCTCAAGTATCAGATGCTGCAGTTGCGGGCCGACTTGTTGCAGGAACCGGCCGCCAAGACGACTGCGATGCAGTTCACGCAATCACTCCTCGCCGACTCGCGCCCCTTCATGGCGCGTCAGGGGAAGTTGAAGGCGTTTACCATGCAGGCCGAAGGCTACGGTGACCTCAATCCTGGCGCTCAGCAAACCTTTTTGACGGACATCGTCACGTTCGTGAAGGCCGAGCCGATCACTCCGGAAACCGTGCAGTTGGCCATGCAGGTAGCTGATGCAGTCGACACCGCCGGAGCCAGCCCCGCCGCCGCCCAGTTGTACATGGCGTTTGCAGAGCACTTTAAGTCCGGCCCCCCTCCGGTGGCCGAGCAGATTGTGCCGATGATGATCTCCTCCGCCCGCCGACTGGGACTGGTGGGGAACGAACTGCGATTGACCGGTTCGCTGACCACGGGCGAGGCACTGGACTTTAGCACCTATCGCGGCAAGGTGGTCGTTGTGGACTTCTGGGCCACGTGGTGCGGCCCCTGTCGGGAAGCGCTGCCCGCGCTGAAGAAAATCTACGAGAAGTACCACCCCCACGGCCTGGAAGTGATCGGAGTGAGCGTGGACGAAACGATGCCTGAAGTCACCGCATTTCTGACGGAAGAGAAGCTCCCTTGGCCGACCCTGTTTGACGCCAGCAACACCGAACAGGCCAACGCCGAGTATTATGGCATTCAGGCGATTCCTACGATGTTTGTCGTCGGCCGCGATGGCAAGGTGATCAAGAGCGACGCCTGGGCCGAAGATCTCGAAGAGGTCCTCGCACCGCTGTTCCCCAACGTTCCCGCCGAGCCCGCGGCTCCTTAACCGCCGTCGACTGCTCGAGCCTGTGAATCACTCGTGTCCTGTCCAACGCAGACAGGGCACGAGTCTTTTTTTTGCGCGGTTCGCCGCGTCACAGGCAATCGATCGCGACACTTGGCCACGCGATCCGTTGCACCGTCAATCCCACACTGCAGGATCCAGCGCGGGAATCACGTCAGGTCCCAGCCGTTGCAGCACGCCTTCGCGATTGACGCAGGCCAGGGTGCTGGACGCCTTGGTCAGCAGTTCGTCGCCGCGAAACAGTTCGTAGGCGTGAATCATTTTGGCCGGCGTGATTTCCATCAGCATGGTCTTGAGCCGCAAGACGTCGTCGTAGCGGGCCGGTCGGCGAAACCGGCAATTCAGGTCGACGACAACCAGAAAGAAGCCGCGCTCCTCCATCTCCCGATAGTTGCCCCCCTGACTGCGGAACAACTCGGTGCGCCCCATCTCAAAGTAGTTGAAATAGTTGGCGTGGTGGCAAAACCCCATCGCATCGGTCTCGGCATACCGCACACGAATCTCTTGTTCGTGTACGGCAATCGGCAGACTTACCTTGGGCATATTGGACTCAGCATCTTTCGAGAAACAATCGCTCCGCAGCCAACAGGTCGCCCGCCGCGCCATTCACCACTGCAGCACCATCACAACTGCCGGCGCACACTACTGGCACTCGGCAATCAAGCGCTCCAGCCGGCGGAGCAGGTGCGCCTGCTCGATCGCGAACTCCGGGCGGTCGTGCAGGTTGTTTAATTCGTGAGGATCGGCAGTCAGGTGGAACATTTCGTACACCGGAGGAGCGTCCGGCGGCTCGATCGGAAAGTACCGAACCAGTTTCCATTCGCGTGTGCGGACCCCCTCACATTCCGGAATGGATTTGCTAGCCAAACGATGCTCATAGAGAAACTCGGTCCGCTCGCCATCCCAGGGCACACCCTGGACCAGCGGAACGAGCGATCGCCCCTGCATGGTCGTCGGCACAGGTACGCCCCCCCACTCCAGCAGTGTTGGCGCCAGATCGATGTTGAGCACCAGATCGCGGCGACGCTGGCCCCGTCGTTCCGCCGCCAGTCGGGGATCGTACACCACCAGTGGCAGACGAATCGATTCCTCGTGCGCGTACCACTTGCCCGCCAGCCTGCGATCACCCAGGTAAAACCCATTGTCGGAGGACCACACGATGATCGTGTTGTCCGCGACCCCCATTGCCTGCAACCGCTCTTGAATCAGTCCCAGGGAATCATCGACATGGGTGATCAGCCGGTAATAGTCCTTGATGGTTGCTGCTGCGAGTGATGGATTCTCGAATCGCAGTCGCCAGCGAACGCGCGCTGCCGTGTCTTCGACTTGCAGGAGCGCCGGTAATTTCGCAAAGGCATCGTCGGTCGCCAGCGGCGGCTCTGGGGTTTGGTCTGCCGCGTACATATCGAGATACCGCACCGCTGGCTGGAACTGCCACTCGGCTCCATCCTGGCAGTGCGCTGCCTTGGTATACAACTGCAATAGGAAAGGCTGCTGGTTGCTGCAGCCACTGAGAAACTCCAGCGCCTGGGTGGTCATGATGTCGGTAAGATGGTCGCCCAACTGGGGCTGTTTGGATGGGTAATACAGCCCCTGTCCGGCGTACCCGGCCCAATAGTCGTAGTCCTGTTTCGGCAACTTGCCCCCAATGCCCCATTTCCCGATCAGGCCGATGTGATAGCCCGACTGGCGCAGCAACTGCGGGAATGAGTGGGCGAACTGGTCGGCGGAATACGACTTCTTGAAGTCCAGGATCTGGTGGCGGCGAGCATACTGACCCGTCATGTACGATGCTCGGCTGGTGCAACAGATCGAGGTCGTGCAGAACATGTTCTCGAACACCACCCCCTGCGCGGCGAGAGCATCAATGTGCGGCGTCCGAATCACTCTGTTGCCCAGACAGCCCAGCGAGTCAAACCGCTGGTCGTCCGTCAGGATGAGAATGATATTCGGACGCGTTTCCAGCGCGAGGGCCGACGTCGACAGGCCAGCAACGATGGCTGCCGCCAACCAGAGTCGCACCACCACATTGGCGACGGCGGCAAATCTGTGGTTCCTCATGCGGACAACTCCGGAAGCTGATTGGGGGACCTGCGGGAAGCGATGGCCTGGCGCACCGCAACGGTCGATTCCGCGATGCTACAGCCCGGTTCGGGAAAGACCAAACGACGCTGGCGACCGCCGTATCCGCGGCCAGTACACCTCAATTCAAGCTCACGGTACGTCGTCGTGGACGGCCTGTTTCGATTGGGAGCAATTGCCCTCCAAAAGGGAATCAGTCTGGTTCCTTTGGAAGGCTGCGAAATACCAGTGTGAAAGCTGGTAAGGCACGCAGCTTGTGCCGGTTATGCCGATCCGAGTGGCCCGGGGCTGACACTCCACCCGATGACCTTGGCAGGGCACAGGCCGTTGCGCCCACCGCCGCCGTACGGACCACGAAAGGGGAGCATGGCGACCACCGCGTATCGCGTGCACCTCGAACCATTCGATGGTCCGCTCGACCTGCTGATGTACCTGGTCCGTCGGGACGAGCTGGATGTGACCACTCTGTCGATTGCCGGCGTCGCAGATCAGTTTCTGGAGTTCCTTTCGCTCCTCAAGTGGATCGATTTCGACGAAGTCGGCGAGTTTCTGGTCATCGCGGCCACGCTTCTGGAGATGAAAAGCCGGTTGGCGTTGCCGCAGTCCACCGTCGAAGAGGCCGAACTTCCCAACGAAACTCCGGTCTATACCGCACCGTCTCAACTCGTAGCGCAATTGCTGGAATACCGGCGGTACAAAGACGCCTCGCACCGGCTGGAGCGCATTCAGGCCGAATGGCTCGATCGTTTTCCCCGTCTGCAGGATGAACGACCACAATACGGCAAAGACCCTGCGTCCGATTTCCTCAAGGATGTCGAGTTGTGGGACCTGGTGAGCGCGCTGTCACGTATTGTGCGTCACCAGCACGTCGAACTGGCGACTCACATTCAGGAGGAAGAACTTCCCCTGCATCTGGTGGTCGAGCAGGTGCGTGAGCAAGTTCTGGCCGAGAAAGAAGTGTCGTTTCACGCGTTGTTTGCCGAAGAACGCAAACGCGGCAAGATCATCGGCATCTTTCTGGCGATCCTCGAGCTGGTGCGCCATCACGGTTTTCGGGCTGTTCAGGAAACGGCTGGCGGAGACATTGTGATTCTTTGTCCACCGGACGACTACGTGGGGGCTGACGGTCCTGTCGAGCTGACATTTGCCTGATCGTGCTGGTTCTGCGCGACACGCCCGCCGTGGCCTGATCTGATTGGAGGATTGTCGTGACTTCGCAGCAGAATCGCCGCAACCGGCCCTCAAGTGGTCAGACAATTATGCTGTTGGTCTGCCGCGATCTGCACCACTGAAACTGGCGGTGCAGCGGCGGACCGCAATCCTGACCAGAACCGCGATCCCATGACAATTCACCACAGCGAACACCACCCCGACGTCATTCACCGCCCGACCGGAAATCGCGCCGCCACATCGTCCGACTCCGCCGATGTGATGGACATGTTGCATTCGCTGGCCAAGCACATTTCGTCGGCGATCTCCAGCGGCGTCTCGGTCGTTTCCAGTGCCGCCCATCAGGCTGCCAAGTCGATTCCCGACCCGGAGCAGCGGTTCATCTTCAACACGATGATGATGGGCACCTGCACGCCGGCCACGATCAAGCGACAGCAGGAACTTGAGCGAGAGTTGTTCTACCTGCAAAATCCGGTCTATGACCCATATTTCTTCACCCGCAAAGTGAAGGCGGCAGGTTTCAATCAGGATACGGAAGCCGACAAACAGGCCCGCGCTGGAGACGGAAAAACTCAGTACCAGAAGGATCTGGAATACTTATTCTCAAATCCGATCGCGAATGTCACCTATATTTACTGGACGGAGGTGCACCGTGAATCGCACCAGCTGGGCATGTTCCGTGCAAGGCTGGCCGGGCTGGTGTGGCTGGCCACCGGACGTTCCAAGGCTCAACACAACAAGAATTTTGGCGGCTCGAATCGGGACCCCTACGCCAATCCGCGTCCACCAGGCAGAAGCAATTCGGGATTCTGACAGGAACGTTGGATGGTTTGCGGAGTTCGGCTTGGCGTTCCGCGAGTTCGGTCCTTGCTCGGAACGCGAACATCACCGAACGACAGGGTCGCCAGTGGCGCCAAGAAGCCGGTCGCGAACTGGAGGGCAGATACGCAACAAGCTTGAGATTCGCAAACCGCGAGCCTCATTCGACTCAGCACACCCAACCTGCCAGCGGAGGATCGAACACGCCTGCTGGCTGCTCAACCGCACAGAGAAAAGACTGGAGACGACCGGAATCGAACCGACAACCCCCTGCTTGCAAAGCAGGTGCTCTCCCAATTGAGCTACGTCCCCGCAAGAAAACGCCAGTTTTCAGCGATCGTGAACAGACTCTCTTGTGAGAGGAGCCCGTCCGACGGCGGCCAAAAACAAGCTGGGGGCAGACCCGATGGGACCGGGCTACCCCGCTGGAGTGGGCGTAGGTGGATTCGAACCACCGACCTCAGCTTTATCAGAGCTGCGCTCTAACCAACTGAGCTATACGCCCTTACGCCAACACCATCGGCCTGGTTAGCCAGCCGACGGGCTCGAAGTGTATCGATCATCCCCGCGTCATTTCAACAGTCCGATTTACGATTCCCGGCCCGGCCCTGAAATAAAAGTCACCCTCCTGTGACCGGGATGGCTGGATTTTGCAACCCTCGGCTGTTACCCTCCTCGATTCTGAAATTCTCCGCAACAGTGGTTTGGTCCGCGCCGCGAGAGGGATTTCCTTCTGATTCTGTTCCGGCCGCCGGTGCTGTGGATGTTCACCCCACAGATGGCCTCGCGGGCTGGTGTCTCAGTGCTTACCTAGAAGGTTGATGTCGTCCGATGCCGCAATCTCCGACTGCAAAAAAGGCCCTGCGTCAAAACATCAAGCGCCGGCTGGTCAATCGTACCCAGCGTTCGGCGTTGCGTACGGTCGTCAAGAAGGTCCGCACGGCCATCTCCGCTGGAGACATTCCTGCTGCTCGCGCCGCTGCTTCGCAGGCGTTCAAGAAGCTGGATCAATCGGCTGCCAAAGACCTAATCCACAAGAACACCGCTTCACGGTTGAAGTCCCGCATCGCCAAGGCCATCAAAGCGGCCGACCTCGCCGCGGCGGGCAAGTAAGCCCCGCGATTGTCGACAACTCGGACTTGGCGCAAGCTGTTGCAATGCTTGGATCGCTGTCCGCGTTGACGCTTGGGACGCGGCCGCATCTCGCCAGACAGGGCGTCCGATCTGACACCTGCGAATGAACGCAGGTTCGGGCTGGATGCTGATGCTAGCGACGGTGGCATATAGCTGCGGATTGAACAAAAAAAAACGGACCGTCAGGATTGCGTTCTCACGCGACCTGAGCGGTCCGTTTGTGATTCCGGGGGCCCGCACCGCGAGCCGTGCAGTCCCCCCACGATTCACTCCATCGTACCGATTGAAAGCTCGCCACCTGCCCCGCAGGGCTGTTCTCGCACCGACACTCCCGCAGGGGGAGGCTGGCGATTTTGTGTCAGGTCGGGCGTGTCATTTCTCTCGGTCGGCTCGCTCGGCCATCGTCGCGAGTTCTAACCGCGCACTTCCTCGCGCACCTCACGGCAGCCTGACGCGACACCCTGTTGGTTTTTGAAGCCGTTTGCGCGTCGTCGACGAGGGAACGGGACTTCATCAGCGGGGCGGTCAGCCGGCGAAATACTCGATCTCAGTGTGGGTTCAACTCGCAGCTGCGAAGCGACTCAACTGGCGAACGGGACCGGTCAGTGGTCGTCGTCGACCCGTTCGCCGACTCACAACTAGCCAATGCCAAACGCGCGACGCAGGGCGGCGTTCTTGCGACGCTCAAGTTCCATCCAGCGCTGGAAGAAGCCATCACGGCCACGAGCGGCCAGCGTTTCCTGCTGAGCAGGCTGCAGCTTCATCGACTGAGCCAGTTCGTAGCTGGCCACAAATCCCAAGGCGAGCATCAGGCCCGCGGTCGTCGTCAGAATTACGTTCCGCATCATTCCATTCCCGTCGTCATGCAAGGGGGGAGAAGGCCAATCCGTTGCCAACTGTTTCACGGGCACTCCGTTGCTGCAAAGGTGTTTTCGGCGCATCGCAGGGTTTCCCGCCGCAAAACCTGTCTCGTCCTTGGGGAAATCCCCCGCCGCACGAGATTCACGATGTGTCGTCCGCATTAGCGAACGGCGTCCCAAAAATCCTCAGCCGCCGACTGGAGAAACAGGTCGCAACACGACGGATGTGGCCGCGAATCGACTTGGCCCGATCCGGCTGACTTCGCCGGCTGGTCCCCAGTTGCGCGTTGCGGGTTCCGTAAGGTCCGCACCGGTTCGCCAGCGCGCCCGAAGCAGCCCTTCCAGGCAGCAGCCTGCAGTTGTACGCCTGACAACTGGCGGCCGCGGACCGCGTGGCCGTCAACACGGCATCTTCATTTGGCGGCGCAATCGGAACCTGACCGGGACTCGGCCGCCAAACATGGGCAATCCGCGAAAGATGAGCAGGCTGCGTGGGCGATAACATGTCTGCCGGTCATCACCACCCGAGACCATGACCAAACCCACAATGGCGATCAAACTGCACATGCAGACGACATTTCGAGGAGACGGAGCCGTGGAAGGAAACGGAAATTTCTGGTCGACACGCATGGAGGCAGTCCGCATTCCGGCCTCCCGCTCACCGATCTGGTCCATCGCCGGTGGCGGCGTCTTTGCCACGATTTTGCTGCAGATCTTCCTCATCGGCCCCATCACGGCCGAGTTGCGGATGGTCCGCCGCGAAATGGCCACCGTACGTCACGATGTGAATGCCCTGGTTGGCCAGCAGGATGCCGTGTGGCGATCCAGTGATCTGCTGACCTCCCTGCAGCAGCAGGAACAACGTCTGGCCGAGGCCTCAGCCGCCCTGGCGGAAGTAGAACGTCTGCGGGCGGGAGTGCTCCAGGAAGCACAGGCAGCGGAAGTGGCCATGCAGCAATTGAGCCAGATTCACGCTGTCTCAGAAGCCCTGGTGGCTCAACTGCCCGTGGTGAATGAAATCGCGCTGGCTGCCCAGCAGATGGAAGGTCTCGCCGATCGCCTGTCTGCCGTCCGCAGCAGGATTGACACGCAAATGGCGACGATTGGCCATGCGGAACATGCACTGGTGGAACTGACGCAGTTGCAAGCACGGATCACGGCTGTCGCTCCCGATACCGATCGGGCACACGCTCAGTTGTCCGAGCTGATTCAATTGAAGGAAGACGTGTTGGGGCATACCGACACGCTGGCTTCCGCGGTCGAGACGTTCGAGCTGCTGCAGCAGTTTCAGTTGGAACTGGGTGCTCAGACAAAGTCCATCGCCGGCATGCGAACCAGCCTGATGGAAGTCGCCTTGATGGAACCGGTTGTGGCCCGCATTGCTCACCTGATGCAGCCGCTGACCGAACTGGCCAACCTTGATCGGCTGGGCAATCGTGAGATTCGCGAAGTGGCTCGCGGTGTGATGGATCAACGGGCACTGCGACTGAGTGCCGCTCCCACGGACAGTGTGCGAGACAGCGGTTCGACCGGCTTGGTGCCCGAACCGCAGGATGTGCCGCCTGCTGAATAACCCGGCATCCCCCCCCGGGCGTTCACCCGCGTCAACGGAAGATCCCCCCCGACACCCGACTGGCCGAGAGACTCTCTCGGCCAGTCGGGTGTTTCCGTTGTTTCAGCGGGGACCGCGGACCGCCGCCAGCAGC
>JBGSIP010000490.1:0-7856 GCA_041742495.1 Planctomycetaceae bacterium | reverse complement strand
GCGGTTGCGGGAAGAGGCCAGTTGGGGGCGTCTGCCGGCCGCAGTTGTCGAACGCTGGTTGCAACTGACGCGGCCTGCTCGACCGACGGAAATTCGGGTGCCGCCGCCTCCGGCGGTGATGGGGTCGCGCCGGCATCGACTGGATGGCGCTCACAATGCCATGGCTCCGCAGCGCGGCAACGATGCTGCAGCAGCGCCCAGACAGGCTACCAGCCGAAACAGACTTGAATGACTGCGGCCATCGGAATCGCCGACGGTGGTGGCCAACGCGGGTAGCGATTGCACATCGACGTGTGTGGAGTTTCTGTCACCCAACTCCGGTGATCAAGGTGGCCATTCTCGCTGGGGCTCAATAGTTCTGCCAGTATTGCGTATATCCAAACGCGCCGTAGCGTGCGTGTGACGGATAGGCGAGGCCAATCCCCGAATAGGGCGCACCGGCAAACGGCGCGACCGAGTACGGCGAGATCACGCCGCCCCAATAAGGGGTTCCGTAAAGGCCCCCCGGCCCGCGCAGCGGCCAGCCGGCGTCCCAGCGGTAGGAGTAGTACGGGGGCCGGCGGTAAAAGTAGTAGCCGGGAGCATGAGCGTAATAGGGTCGCTCATAGGCCCACGGCGATGCGGCGGTGATGACGTTCCCGGGGGTGTACTGATACGGGTCCAGGAACGGCAGGCCGCTGCGCGATGTGCGATAGCCGTAGCGATCGTCCAAGGAGTCGGGGCGGATAGCTGGTTGAACGCCGTAGCGATCGTACGGGCTGTAAATGCGGCGATCGTATTGAGAACTCCCAGCAGACCAGCGGGCATGCTGACCGTTCACAGCGGACGAGTATCGATCGGAAACGATCGGTGCTCCGCCAAAATGGCGATCTGTGCTCGAACCAGGATCCGGGCCGCGATACGTGGTTCCGTCGGGATAGGGGGCGATTGGATCCTCTGCGACAACTGCCGCGGTTTGCAGCAGCCCAGCCGCTACGAAGACGATGATGGTTCCTGCGAAAGTAGTGGGCCGCGTACGCATGGAACGCCTCACGGAAGAACAGGTTCGGTCTGGCTGGTCCGGAACGCCACGTTTGCGATTCGGGTGGCACCTGCCAATTCACGATATGCCCGCGCGGAGAGCAGCGGCAATTCGGAATCGGGGCCAAAGTGGCGAGAGAGGGCAATTCTCCGGGATGATTCCAGAGAATTCGGGCCGGTCGGCTGACTCGCCGCTCAAAAACGCACACGGCGGATCGGCTCGTTGAGCCGTCCGCCGTGAAGTGGATCTGAACACGTCGGTCAAAACAGGTCGGTCGGACCTGGTCGCGCATCAACTACAGGTCGTGCCGCTGCAGGGTGATCGTGCGGGTGATATTCACTGGCATGACGGCCCGCATGAACGGATAGTTGGCGTGCAGCGGTACGGTGACGGTGCAGGTGCAGTTGTCAGTGGTCGGCGTGACTGCCGTGATGGAAGCGTTGACTGTACAGCCGGAAAGTCCCAATACGTTGAGTTCACGCTCTGCGGCAGCCTGCATCGCTCCCGTCGTCGAACCGGGGACGATGCCTCTGCGGCTGCCTTCAATTGCCGCCACTTCGGCGGTGGCCCGCACACTGTTGGCGATCGCAATTTCGAGCAAGGCGAAGAAGATGGTGAACACCAGCGAGGCCGTCATGGCGAATTCGACCGTGGCGGTCCCGTGACGATTCTTGCTGCCGGCCGTACGGCGTTTCGGCGAGTGATAGCGGCGGAGAATGTTCATGATTCGATGTCCTACTCGATCAGCCGGGTCATCATGGAAGCAAGCTCTTCAAAAGCTTCACGCAACTCACCTTCAGTGGCAGCATGCAGCGAGATTCCACCACCGTTGGCAGCGATACGGTCAAGCAGAGTGTAGTCTGCATTTCCGAGGCCGACGCTGTGAATGGTGATGCCCGAGGCAATGGCGGACGTCGCGGCAGCATCCGCGCTACCGACGTTCTGCCACCCGTCGGTGAAGACAATCATGACCTTGGTGGCATTGACCCGCGCCCCGGAACCGGTGGTCAGCACGGTGATGCCATCCCGCATGCCGGCTTCGATGTACGTGTTGCCGTTCCAGATTGAGTTCGACAGGTCGGTGACGACGTCGTCCACGTCGTCGAGATCTTCCGTCAGCGTCTGATTGATCGTGGAGGCCTCCCAGGAGTACGAACCCCAATTAAAGTCGCTCGCGTACGTCACGACCCCGACTTTGGAGAACTCGTTCTTCTCGCGCAGAATGGAGGTGAACAATTTGACGGCGTCATCGAGGGCTGGCCAGCGCGAGTCGGCAAAAGGGGGCGACAGGAAGCGAGGGTCCGAGGTGTACATCCCCCCGGTGGCACTCAGGGGCATCTTCATCGAGGAGGATCGGTCGAGAACCAGGCAGATGTCGTACATCGTGAATCCCGCGGTGGCCGTCTGCGACAGATTGACCGTGGAGATATTCCACAAGTTTCCGAACAGCAGCGGAAATGCGGGAGTCAAAGCTCCGTTGCCCAGTTTTCCGTCGACGCGCACAGCATTGAAAGGTGTCTGCCCGGCCACGAAGGAATAAGACCCGTCGTTCTGGGGCACCGAAGCACCAAAGACGACCTGACTGTTTCGTAACCGGAGGTCCTCGCCGCCAACCTTGTTCAGGCGCGCGATTCGCTTGCCCTCGTTGCGTGCGGTCGACACGGAGTCCTCAGATGCCAGTGTCTGGGCAGTCGCTCGTGCGGCAGAGTCGACACTCGCTCGCAATTCGGACTGTGCCAGTTGAATGCGTGCCAAATCCGTCCCAAATCCGACGGAAATGATTAGCACAATGATCATGGCCGCCATGAGGAGCAGCACCGAGCCCCGACGGGGGTGGTTTGGCAACGCAGTGCGGCGACGGGTCAGCATGGTGTCTCGTTCGTGGTGCAGCCGGGGCAGTTTTCTCATGGTGTCACTCGAAATCGGGCCTTTCCTGGCAAGGGTTTGCATTCGTGCAAACTAAGAATTCAAAGGTGTCGATCAGGCCCGCACAGTGTGCTCACAAACTCGTTCCGTGACCTGTCGCCGGTGGCGGCAGGCTTACTCAATCAGTTGGGTCGTTTCGGAGGCCAGTCGTTCAAAGGCGGCCCGCAATTCGTCTCGGGTGGCAGCTTTCAGTGACAACCCGCTGCCGGCGGCTGCCATGCGATCAAGCAGGCCAAAGTCCGCCTGGCCGAGCCCGACACAGTGAATGGCAATCTCCTGCTCAACGGCGTCTCTCGCAGCAGCCTCCGCATCCCCAATGTTCTGCCACCCGTCAGTGAAGACGATCATCACTTTGTTGGCATTGATTCGTGCTCCGGGCCCCGCGAGGAGAATCGACGTCCCCTCTCGCATGCCGGCTTCGATGTAAGTGGCGCCGTCCCAGACGGTGGCCGAGAGCGTCTCCACAACGTTGACAATCAATGACAAATCGCTGGTCAGTGTCTGTTCGATGCGCGTCGCGGGATTGCTGATCGGGCCGTACACCGGGTGCGTGTAGTCCAGATCGCTGGAGTACGACACGATGGACACGCGGGAGAACTGATTCTCCTTCTCGATGATCTCGGCGAATCCACGGACCGCATCCTCAAGAGCCACCCATTTGGATGCGGTTACGGGAGGCTGATAGAACTCCGCATCGTCAACTCCGTAGCCGCCCCCTGCGTAGGACACATCGCGTTTCATCGAGCCCGACCGATCGAGCACGAGACAGATATCGGACATCGAAAAACTGGCGGTTGCCTGCTGTGTCAGTTCGATCGAGTTGTCGTTCCAGATGCGCCCAAAGAATAACGGCAAGGCAGATGTGGGCGAGCCGTGGCCCAATTTGCCGACCACGCGGACCGCGTTAAAGGGCGTCTTGTTCTCGGTGAATCCGTAGGATCCGTCGTCCAGCAATTGTGATCGACCGAATACGACTTGGCTCTGCGCAAGATACACAGGCCTGCCACCGACGGAATTGGTGCGGGCGATCTGCATCCCGGCTTCACGGGCGATTTCCACGGAATCGACCTTGGCCAGCGTCTGGGCAGCGGCCCGTGCCGCGACATCCGTCGTGGCCCGCAGTTCGGCCCGTGCCAGTTGGATGTAAGCAATGTCCACTCCAAACGCGACCGCGACGATCAACGAGAAGATCAGCGCCGCGACCAGCACCAGCACAGTTCCCTGGCGACTGTCGCACAACGGATCCGCCGCCTTGGGCGAGCGTGACAGCGCCAAGTGCGGAGCAGTTCGAAGTGTCTGAGCCCGGGACTTCACGAGTGTGGACCTTGTTGCGGAACAGGTGGAAAGAAGACGAACGGTCGCGCAGACGGTATCAGCGGAGGAACACCACGCGGGCGACCAGCGTCCCGCTGTCATCAATAATGCGCGGCAGGCCGGCGTGCTGTCGCATCGGGGCACGCACGGTCAGCGTGAATTCGGTCCCTTCTTCCGCAGCGCGATATTCGCCGCCGGGGGACAACGTGACCTCACCACCAACAATGCGTTTTTGAGTCAGCAGGGACTGAACGGAGGCCGTGATTGACGATGAACTGGCCCCGAGTCGCGATGCTTCCTGAGCACCCACCATGGCCGCCGTCGTCAACGCGTGCTTGGAATACACCATGTTGCACAACTGAATGCCGCCAAAGGCCACGGTGATCATGACGGGCAGGCAAAAGGCGGCTTCCACCATGGCCAGGCCGCGGCGCTGTGGGCCGGGCTGACCAGACGAGGCCCTGCGATGACGCAAGACACCGACAGTGTTTCGGCCGCGCACGTAACGCGATGTGGACAAGCGGAACATGACAACATCCTTTGACTCAATCGGCAGGTTGCCGAGGAACGGGTCACGCAGCCGCGTCGGACTTCCACCGCTACACCTGCATTCCCACATCAGGGATGTAGGTTGAATTCAGTGGCCGCGGCGGGAAATTTCTGCCCTGACGGACGCAACGTAGAGGGAATGTGCGGATTGTTCCGGTTTGACATTCCGTCGCGGGGGATGCTGCGCTGCCATGACAGGCGGCCGGCAAGCGCGCTCCTTGTCGCGCGGAGGCACGCCCGCGATGCAGCGGCGCAATCAATACTCATCGATGGCGCGGCGCAGTTCCCGCTTGGTTTCGGCGGAGAGTTCCCGCCAATCCTGCCCGTTCAACCCGGCAGCGAGTGACCAGAGCAGGTTCAGTGTCGCCCGGGGTTGACACGATTTGACGAGTTGATAGGCGGCCACCGGCCCCAGGCGTTCAAGATCGGCCCGCGACGCGATGCCTGCTTCACACAGCCAGCGACGACTTTGCGGACCAAGATTGGGCAGGCCTGCGAAGGGGTCGGTCACACTCAGCCTCCGAAGTATCCACGGTCTGTGGAATGGCCGCCGCATTTCGTTTTGCCATCGTGGCTCAGTTCATGGAGCGAGAAACACAAACGGCGTGGCCGGCGCAAAATGCGAGGTCTGATCGCCGGCGACGTCGGGATTTCCGGCGAGGGTCAACTTGCGCGTGCCGGCTGCCGGTTCGAAATTGAGGTCGGCGAGTTTCACCCACAGCACACCCGGGCCGGCGGTATCTTCAAAGTAGTACACGCGATTCTTATGATCGCTGACGGTCCGCCAGATCGTCGACGAGATGTTGGGCTGGTTGGGCGTGGTGATGCCCCGGGGGACACTGACGTTGCGCATCACGCTGAACACGCTCGCCACGGCCGTTCGCGCATCGGCGGACTGTTCACAGGCATTGATATAGAACGTAGCTCGGGCAAAGCGATCAGCTGCCCGGTTGGTGCCGGGGAGCATCACCGTCCCACCAATCTGCTCCCAGTATTCGTTGAGCGCCAGTTGCCGGTCATACACGGGGGAGTTCGTCATCACCTGATATTGCCGACCGTGATGAATGACCAGTTGCCCTTGCACGTATTCAAAGATGGCCGAATCGCCTGAGGCATCCGAGATCGATACATGCACGCTACCGGCCATCCCGTTGGGAGCCTGGACGGGGACAACGCGGAATTTCTCCTGGCGGACTTCCGCGACAGCTTCCTCCACGGTGGCGAAGTTGTCCAGCAGGTACTGCGCCCAGGCGCAAATGTTGATGCCCGGGCGAGGATCGTCGAGGGGAGCGTACTCAGATTCCGCCAGGTACAGCAGGTTCGCGACGAGCCCTTTCTCGTTCATCCCGTCGCTCGTGCCCCCTTCGTAAACTGAGGCGATGACGCTGCCGTAGCGGCTGGTCCACTCGTAGGAGCCCTTGCCAACTCCACCGTCCCGGGCCATGCCGCGCGGAAAGATCCACAGATTCGTGTGCATGTCCTCCAGCCAGTCCATCGTGCGGCCGGTGACGACCTGATTGGACTTCCCAAAGTACACAGCGCGGCTGCAGGCATCGGCAAAGGGCGTCCAAATGGCCGCCGCAGCTGCCACGGCAGAGAAGGTGAACAGACCGCGCAGAGCCAGATTGCAAAGCATAACGGGTCTCCATGAGAGGCAACTTCTGCACACGAAACGCCCCGGAAGTCTAACCGATGTCGTCGGCAGTCCAGAAACGAGTGCGGCCATTCCCTTGGCGGATCGTCAGGCAGGAGCGGAGCGAATGTGGGTCTTGGGCCAGGTTTCGTCGAGAATCTCCACCGTATCTGCGTCTCACTGAGCCGACCTGCTGATCCACGCGATCCGCCGCGCCGTCAGAAGAAAGTCCCGCCGCAGCGTCGCTTGTCAACGACAAGTGTGCGCAGGGCGGGAGTGATCTTGCACTCTCAACTGAGGGCTAGAGGCCACGAGCCCGTTGAACCACTGTGCCCTGCAGCAAATACGGTGAGCACCACGCTGACACAGCCAGTGGCACCCGAAATTTGGTTGCGTGGGCACAGTTCAACCGGCGCTTAGGCCTTCGTCTTCATCGCTTCGCCGAGGATTCGCGACGTGCTGGGACGCATGACCCGCTCGTCGACAAGCTGGCCTGCCTGCAGCGTCGCCCGGATGTCCTTGCCGGAAATCGACACTGGCTTTTCGCCCTGATGGCGTTCGGTCAGATCGACCCGGCCAATCGAATCGTAGTAGGCGGCAAACCCAACCTTCAGCGGCTGAATCTGCAGGTCGCCACTCAAGTTGTCGAAGATGTGGTGCGCGTCGAAATCGCCCCAGATCGCTTCGCCGTTGGCAAAGGGCACGTCGGCATGCTTGCGGCCGATGACAATGTGCGTGTAGCCCATATTCTGCCGGTAAATGCCGTGCATGACCGCTTCCTTGGGGCCGGCGTAGAACATCTTGATGTCCAGTCCCAGCAGCGAGACGCGATCGGGAACCTGCTCGTTGCGCGGGCCCCACAGTGCCTGGTCGCTGTCCCCGTCGCCTAGTTGACGCTGGTCAATCAAGGCTTCGTAGGTAGCCATGCGGATTTCCGCGTTCACGTCGTCCCCCTTGGTTTCGCCAATCAGGGGGTTCAGCACGGCTCCGGCGTTCTTGCCGCTGCGAATCAGTGTTTCCAGACCGTGCACCAGTGCGTATTCGTGAGCGCGGTGCAGCGGGTTGCGGGTCTGAAAGGCGACCACAGCGTCCCAGCCTTTGCCCTTGAGGAACTGGCGCACTTCGGCGGGTGTCAGCACGTACTTGCCAAACTTGGCATTCTTCGGCTGCGGCAGGGCTTCAATGGTCCCGCCGATCAGGTGCGATTTGTCGGCGTCACCCTTGAGCACCATGTCGGCACCCGGGTGGTCGATGCGGTCGGTCAGGTAGACGCTGCGCAGGTACTTCAGCTTGGGCCAGGCGTACACGTCGCTCAGCGTGACGGTGGCGACGATGTTTCCAGCGGGGTCCGTCAGGGCCACCTTTGAGCCCACTGTCAGCGTCTTGGCCAGCTCGGCCGTCACCGGAAACGCC
>JBGSIP010000489.1:0-1504 GCA_041742495.1 Planctomycetaceae bacterium | reverse complement strand
AGCATCATTCCGACGGGCACAGCCATGGCGGCGAGAATGTGGAAAGCGATGACCATGCCAACCACGTCGATTGAAGATGCATGGTCCGGGAATGGGAACGCCCGCGCAAATGCCGGCCGGGATGGCTGCGGAAAACGTCTGCTGCTGTCGGTGACCAAACCTGAAGCTTTGCCGTTTCTTCGGTTTCGGGGAGGGTGTTGCGATGTGGTTCATCGCATTCTGGCGGAAGGTTCGTCTGGATTGGCCGTCAGATAAAGCAAGCGGTCAACGATCTCTCAACGCCGGTCCAGCCTCCTGATCTGTGTCGATCCGAAACCAGTGCTGGGCGAATGCTTGCCCGATTGCCCGGTGACCCGAAGGCCCACGGCGAAATGCACAAGATTGCGGAACCGTAACGCCAGGGCGCGGTGCGGCGCCTCATTGGCAGGCTTTCCCCGCTCGGGTCACGGTCAACTCATCATCGGTAAAACGGCCTTTTCTCTTGCCGTATGCCCTTTCAGGTCGGGCAGGCGATCCAACACAGCGAAGGATCATCCGGGGGGGGCAGTTCAGGGCCGTCAAGCAAACACTCAGGTTTCATGACATGTTGAGGCCAGACTGCTCGCGGACAATTTGTCGAAAATGGTAAAGAAATATCAATGGATTATCTCGTTGTCGCCATAATCGGCTTCAACCTTTCTTAGGGGAATACCGCGAACCTCACTGCACAAATGCAGGAGATTTCGCAAATGCAAGCAGCCCCACACACCATTCCGATCGTCGTGCTGGCCGGCCAGTCGAATGCCCTGAACAGCGCGGTCAGCCTGGGCGTGATGGCTTCGGTCGCCCGACAGGGGGGCCTGCTGTTGCAAAACGCCGTGATCGGAACACCACTGGAAAATTCGCTGGACCGCGGCACCGGCGATTGGAGCGTCGCGGGTGGCGAACTCTACGCCTCGCTGGTCCAACAGATTGGCGCTTACCTGGATCCCAACTCGCCCACCTACGTCGCCGGGGCCTATCTTGCCGGAGTGGTCTGGGTGCAGGGCGAGGCGGATACCTGGAGAGCCGGTGCATCCGCCAGCTATCAATCCAACCTCACCGACCTTGCCGCCGACCTTACGGACCGGTTCGGCACACATGAGTTTGTCGTCTCGGGGCTTTCGGACCATGCGGGCGTGCTCGATGACCCCGGAAGCTCCCGCACGGCCAACTGGAACACGGTGCAGGCGGGTCAGAGTGCTTTTGCCGCCGAGACCAACCACAGTGTTCTGGTTGACCCCGATCAGCTTGCAACCCGGCACGGCGTCGCAGCGAAGGACATCTTTCGCGACGACGGGTTGCACTACAGCACCGGTTTTGGCGGGATCCTGGGCGGTGAGCTTGCGGACCAGGTGTTTGCGACCAGCAGTTCGGCCCGAAGCGCTGGCAACGGGTCCACGATCCTGCATGCCACCGGGACGGCCGGCAACGACACCTTCACGATCAATACCGCTGGTTGGCGTCAGATTTTTGGTGCAAGCGG
>JBGSIP010000488.1:0-4156 GCA_041742495.1 Planctomycetaceae bacterium | reverse complement strand
CATCCAGATTATCTCTGCACCGAGGTTGCGCAACGCACCGAGACAATCAACTGGGCCGACGGCCGCGCCTGCTTCGGAGTGATCCCCGCACTTGTCTTGACCGACTGGCGCATCGACCTGGAGACTGCGCGGGAGTAGCCGAAGCGAAATTGTGCCACTCAGGGCAGTGATGTGCGGGGCCGCCCGCGACCATGGCCGACGATGCGATCGATACTTCTCCGGCGCGCGGAGCACGCCCGTTCCTGCCTGAACAACAGCTCGGACAGCTTCGCTTCGACGCTGAATGACCTATCGGGAGTGACCTGACCCCGAATTCTGTATCAGGTGCTATGAGAGTTGGGGTTGGGGCAGGCCGTTGTGCGGCTGGAGCGCAACCGTTGCTGCTCGTCACTCCTTACGTGTTGCGCAAGTCATGTGCAGTAATCGCCAAGTCAAGTCCCGGAGCGTGCGTGGCGACTGCGATTTGGCGGCGATGGTTGATTTTGTCGAGTCCTCCCAACGAACTTCGTGTCGCTCTGCCCGTCTCGCGGATAGGGGCAGTGCTCCGTTCCACCCGTTCGTGGCTGGAACGCTGGAGCTTCCGATGTCGCTGACTTCTCGCTGGCGGCGGCGACTAGCCCGCACGCGATTGCAAGTCACCGCATCTCAAGAGACGGTCGGATCGCCACAGGCAGGCGCCACTGGGGCCATCACACATGATCCCAGTGGCGTCGAGCAGATTTTGCTTTGGTGACTACGGCAACTCGAACGTGCGCAGGGATTGCACTTGGTCCGACTTGCCGAACACGGCAACGCCGTACTGCTCGTCAAGCTTGTCCATTTCGGAAATGCCGGCGAGTGCCGACACCGTCTCGAATGGCTGGCCCGCGGTGCCGCCGCCTTCGACGCGATCCTTCAGGCCAGGATTCTCTTCAATCGCCTGCGTGCTGACTTTCATCACGCCACGCACGGAGTTGCTCAACAGCACAAAATCCCGACCGTCGCGCCGATAGACAAACATGTCCAGCGGCTGATTTCGGTTGCCCAGTTCAGCAACCGTCTTGCCGCGCACTTTGCCAGTTCCTTCCAGCGCATTGATGGGGAAGTTGACCAGTGGTGTGCACGTGAACCCCGCCAGCAGGCTGGGCTCACCGCCAACCGTGAACGGGACGAACGTGCGGATGGCGGCGTCTTCCACCTTGCCATGCGCGGCGTGATAGATTTCCACGCTGGTCACCACACTGTTGGCACCGAATGGAAACGGGAATTCGAGCACGGCAGATGGAGAGTCTCCGGCGGCCATGCCTGAGACAATGACTCGCCCTTCAAAGAAGGCCACGTCGGTGATGGATTCGTTCCGCCGATTCCGTCGTCGGTTCCCTTCGCCGGTCACTTCATCGGCTGGCGGATTGGGGAGCGCCTTCATGGCGAAGTCGATCTTGTTCAGATCGAGCGCCGTGAGATCTCCAGAACGGGTGACACGAATGATGCGTCGCTCGTTCCCCTGGGCCACGTTCAGATACACGTTGCCGCTGAGTGGATTGACCGCGAGATCGCCAATCGTAATGTCGCTGGCATCACACTTCAAAATGCCAGCAATCGAGGCGCGCACATCGGCAATTTCCAGAGCGCCGTGTCCACGTTGTTCCTCGCGATCATTGGTATCGAGGGCATACACGGTGGCTGCAGCCGGATCACCCACAATCAGCACGCCCGAGGTGGCAAATGCCATGGGGCCGGCCGACTTCAACTGAACCGCTCCGGATTTCATGCCCGGCAGTTCGGCCCAGGCGGGGGCCACCGACAGCGAACTACCGGCGAAGGCCAACAGGACGAGTGAGCAATTTGCAAAGCACGACGTCACAGCCCGCAAGTTCCAGCGATACTTCATCGTTCTGCTCCTGACAAAAGGGCGAGAGGGCGGGTGTCGGCGGACTTCAGCCTGTGGCACAACAGAGCTGGATGCTGCTATCTGTTGTGCCCTTGAGCCGGGCGGTCGCTGATACCTGCTCCTCTCCGGGAGATTCCGCGCCTGACGACGGGAGTCTTGCGGCAGTGAGTGGCGCGGCCACGGAATGTGGGTGGCACGTCGCTGCGCGATGGACCTTGTCGTCACTGAATCTTACGCGGGAAATCTGTGCCGAGATATGCTCGTAACGACCTTCGCCCTCGGGACGGCGAAAAAATCAGGTGTTCGCCGGTGGCCGTTCAATGGTCTTGTTCAGCCGTGTGGCTAGACGGTCTGGCGTGAGTAGCAGCGCCGCGCTGCCGTCTGGATGACGTTGCGACCGGGCCCTTGCAAGACCAGTTGTCAGTGGTTCGTCAGGCCAGTTCCCCGTGCAGGAACCAGCGCTTGTCGGTGAGGCGCTGAAAGATCCACCAGCGGGCTCCGCTGGCAACCTGAACGCGGTAGTAGTTGCGGCGGGCGGCCCCGCTGTGCCACCAGCCGGTTTCAATCCGTTCCGGCCCCTCCACATGCACCACCTGCTGTCGATCTTGAGAGACCTGCACCCACTCGGGGAGTCCATGCTCCACATGCAGAGTGACACCAATTTGCACCGGCTGCTTCCACAGTGATAGTGGGCGCTCCAGCGGACGGTGCGTGAGAACGTCGCTGGCCCCAGACGCCGATCCTTTGCTGCGGGGGACTGGGTGCTCTGCAGGCGGTTGACCTGCTGACGCCTGTTCCATCGCAGGGCGTTCGCCGTGAGCCCTTTCGGGATGTGCGTCGGGAGTGACCCAGCGGTGTGTGACGGCCTGCGGCCCCAGCCGGCTGGTCAGACGGTCAATCAGGCGTGACCAGTGTCTCAGTTCTGCGGGGCGTGACCCGCCCGTCATCAGCTCCCCTTGCTCAGCCACTAAACGGGTCGTGCGGACCGCTTCCAGCACGAAGGTCACCACGTTCTGCTCTCCTGGCAGGCTGTCCAACTGCAGTTGGAGCAACTCCCACACGTGCTCCCTGTCGTCACTGGGGCGATACAGAACCAACTGCCAGGTCCAGGTGGGTCGATCAGCAACTGCTTCCGAAGTGTGGCTGCCACTGCTGGCGGGCCGCTCGAAACAGAACCGCCCCGCCAGTTCCAGAATTCCCAACTGCTGCGGACGCAGTTGATCCAATAGTCGCCAGAGCAGGGTGCGGACAATCTGATCGATCAGGTGGCGTTGCCGCACAGGGTGCTCCAGCGAGATCGACTGCACATACCGTGGCCGCGGCGGCTGAGGAACGATCCATTCCGCCGCTTGGCCAGCCAGGCGATCAAGTTGCGTCAGTGGCTCGGGCCCCAGACGAGAGAGCACGGCGGCCCGCTCCAGTTGCTGCAGTTGGCCAATTTTCTGCACCCCCAGTTTCAACAACAGGTCGCGAGTCGATTCGGTGAGTCGCAGCGCCTCAATGGGCAGCGTTTGAAGTCGCGGCAGTTCTGCGGCCGACAGGCGTGCCGGACGTGCGTCGGTCGCCACAAAATGAGCCAGCGCCCAGGCAGCCCCCAGGCTGGGGGCAATTGCCATGCGCGCCTGCAGTCCCTGCCGGGCAATGCGCTGTTGCAACTGCTGCACCAGCGGGCCCTCACCTCCAAACAGGTGCGGCACGCCAGTGATGTCCAGCCACAGACATTCGGGCTCCTCCTGTTGTTCCACGCCCAGACAGGGGCTGAATGCGACGTATGTCTCGCACAATTCCTGCAAGGCGCGGCGATCTTGATCGGGCTGACTCGGGGCCACCTGCAGTGAGCCCGAGCGTCGGCGCAACAACACCTCGGCGCGGGACGCGGCTTCGGACACCGGCATCCCGCGATGAATGCCAGCGAGGCGTGCTGCGTGATTGCAACGGTGCACCAGTTGTCCGCGAGTGGCGTGTGTGGTGAACAGCGCCACCGGAGTCTGGCATGGCAGGCCCTCGGCGCGGATGTAACGCTGGGTGGCCCAGTCTGGAAACCACAGACACAGCAGCCGGGCAGTCGCTCCCGCGGAGGAGAGAGGAACCGGATCAGGCACAACGCACCCGGGTCCGCCGTGGCGTCTTGATGCGAGCCGAGCGGGGCCGGTTTGGCACTTCTTCGCCCGCCCACCCCCGCCAGTCGTCACCCTCCAGAGCAGCCGGTGCCCACAGATGAGGAGCCTGTTCCAGCACTGGCAGACTGCAAGTATGCGGGTCGCACCCATCCGGAGACGGTTCGCC
>JBGSIP010000487.1:0-2490 GCA_041742495.1 Planctomycetaceae bacterium | reverse complement strand
GGTGGGACAGCAGGCAGCCCGCCGCGGCGGGCGGGAAACGTTCGCCGGCGAATTCCCGCGTGAATCTCCGTCTCGGCCGCATTGCGGCATGGTGGTACGCCGGTTGCTCCCTCCAGAAGCGTGAGGACCTTGTCAGCGCCGCAGAAGTGCGACTGCAGTCGCACTGCATGCTGTTAAAGCTCTCGTTGGCCTGAGGCCAGCTTCCCGTGTGGGAAACGTCTCAATCACGATCCTTGGGGATCGCCTCAATTGAAGGAGTCGAGTGATGAAACAACTGACCGCAAGCGCCTTGGCACTGACGGCCCTGTGGGGGGCCAGTTTCGCCGTGGCGGGACCAAAAGAAGATCGTCAGGCGAAGCGCGACGCCGCGGCAACCACCACCGCGGAACCCAAGACATCCTCCGAAGACGGGATTGCCGTGAGCAAGCTCGTGGGGGCCTACGTCTATCACAGCCAAACGCCTGACGATGCTGTCGCCACGATTGACGATCTGGTGATGCAGGCCGATGGCAAGATCCTGTACGTGGTGGCCAATCCTGGCGTCGGATACGGCCTGGTGGCCATTCCGGTTGCGGCGTTGAAGGCCCAGTGCTCCACCGAAGATGGCATGCGCACCTGTCACGTATCGGTTCCAATGACGACCGAACAACTGGGTAAGGCACCAGTTTTGAAGACGGAAGATCGCACAGAATTCACCAACCAGAACTGGGTGGAAAACAACAACGCGTTTTTCCAGGTCGACACGGCCGTTGCCCTGCCGGCCGCCAATCAGTTGGTTTGTTACTCGCACGTGAATGACGTGTCCGTGCGGGCCTCCGACAACGAAGCGTTCGGTGAGCTGGACGATGTGGTGGTGTGCCCGGTGACACACCAGGCCAAGTTTGCCATCCTGGGGCATGGCGGAGCGCTCAGCATCGGGGAAAGCTACACGGCGGTCCCCTTTACGGCCGTAAAGGCATCGAAAGATGCTGATGGGAATGTGGTGCTGAGTGTGAATGCCAGCCAGACGGATCTGCAGTCCATTCCGCAAGTTACGGCGAGCGAATATGCCGAGTTGAAAAATCCGGCGACCCAGTCGGCAATTTCCAAGATTTTTCCGGAAGAGATGAGTAAGATGCAGGCGAAGGATTCAGAGCAGTCGTCCACCGACTCAGAGCAGTCGTCAGCGAAAAAGTCAAAGAAGCGTAACGCGGAATAGTGCAACGCAATGTGGAGCAATCCGCATTGTGGAAGAACCGCATTGTGAAACAACAGGGAGTTTGCCGGACGATTTGATACCCGGGCCCTTTTGAGTTTCTGCGGGCGAAGCGAACACAAGTCGCTTCGCCCGTCATCTTTGGTTTGAGTCGCGAGTTTCTCGTCCATCGGAGATGGCACGTTTGGAAACTGGTAGCCCCTGGTGCCCCAACTGCGGGGACGTTGCAGGCAGGCTTCCCTGAGTACGATCACTGCGCGGAGCTTCCAAGGCGGGAAGCGACTGAGTCAGACGACTGAATGAGCTGGAGTCTGTGCTATCGCCGGCGATGGTTGTTCCCCAGGAATTGCCGTGATCGCTGGCATTCGCTTTGCTACGTGGCTGTCCGCAGGTGTCAATCTTGCGGTCAGGGGGTTGGGGAATGTGGATGCATTCGGGTGAAATCACCCGGTGGTCTGCGGGGCAGGCAGTGCAGTTCGCTCGCGAAAACACCGTTGTTTTACGGTGTGGCAGCAGCGAATCGGGTTCTGCTGCGTGGTTTGTTGCAGGTTTCGCCCGGTGCTTTCGCGCAGTGGGTGTGACCATCGCAACAATGATGGCTGTTTGCCTGTCAGCAATCCCGGTGGTGTCATTCGCAGCAACGAGTGCTTGCATTTCCGGCAGTCCCATGGAACTGACAAGAGCAGCCACTGTTGCTGACAGCGGTGAGAGTGCCTGGAATTCCGTCGCGCAGAGTCTGATTGAAGTCGCATCGACAAACCGTCGATTTCGTTCGCAACTGAGTGAGTGTACGGCTGAGGCTCCATCGCGGAACCGGGCCAGTGCCTCGCATTCCGCCGGCCCGCAGATGGCCAGCGATATTGGATTTGCACCGAACTATGTTGGCCTGGATTTGGAAGAGAGTATTGCGGCAGCGATTGCCGGCGCAGGCAGAGACAATGGCTGCGTCGAACAAAGTGCCGCGCTTGCCGCTGCGTCGCAAACGGCTTTCTTTCGGGCCAACGGCAACGGTCGCGCTGACCGCTCACAGGTCAGCCAGTTCCCGGGCATGGCAATTCTTTCGCGAATCGTCCGCCCAGGTGCCAGCGGGAGCAAAATTGATCTGAGGTTCCAAACAATTTCCCGATTGGAACTTACACAAGATCTCTCGGCCGGCCTCAGAAATTTGCTAGGCCGAGGCACTCTTGTTGCATTCGATGTTGAGGCACGTGAACTGCGGAACGGAGTACGTGCGCTCGGCGAAGGCAATGTCAGTCCAGGTTCACCCGCGTGGTACGAGGACCGCTTGGCCTGAA
>JBGSIP010000486.1:0-3163 GCA_041742495.1 Planctomycetaceae bacterium | reverse complement strand
TCTTCGCAATCGAAGACACGCGCCGGTCCGGTGAACTTCAACCCCTCCTTGCCGGTGATCTTGGCGACCGCCCCCGTCGGCGCGAGATTCCCCTTGAGAATCCGCAAGTGCCCCGAGGCTTTCACCGGCTTCTCGAGCGAGTAAACCACGTCCTGCCCCGCCTTCAACGGCGGCACGTCGGCCAGATTTTCGGCCAACGTCTTGCCGGTCACAGTGACGCAGTCGCCGTGCAGGAAGCCCCGCACCAGCAGATATTTCAGGACCGCCGGAGTTCCCCCCACCGCGTGGAGATCGACCATCGAATACTTGCCGCTGGGACGCAGATTGCCAATGAAGGGGGTGCGATCGCTGATGACCTGGAAATCATCAATCGTCAACGGCACCTCCACCGCTCGTGCGACGGCAATCAGGTGCAGAACGCTGTTCGTGGAGCCCCCCAGCGCGATGATGGCGGTGATAGCGTTTTCGAACGCGCGGCGGGTCATAATGTCCCGGGGTAGCAGGTTCAGTTCCAGCAGCTGGCGGATCGTCGCGCCGGCCTGCTGGCATTCCGCAAGTTTCCCGTCCCCTTCCGCCGGCATGGACGAACTGTAAGGGAGCGTCATCCCCATGGCTTCCATCGCCAGGGACATCGTGTTCGCCGTGAACATTCCGCCGCACGCGCCGGCACCAGGACACGCGGCGCGATTGATGGCCCGGCGCTCGTCGTCGGTGATTTGGCCAGAAACCCACTGCCCGTAGGACTCATTCGCCGAGCCCACATCCAGCGGCTGGCCGTTGAGACAACCCGGCTTGATCGTTCCGCCATAGATCAGCAGTGTGGGACGATTCAACCGGCCAGCAGCAATGAGGCAGCCGGGCATGTTCTTATCGCAACCGGGGATCGCCACCAGGGCGTCATACCAGAACGCGGACGCCATCGTCTCAAACGAATCGGCGATCAGATCGCGCGATTGCAGCGAGAACGACATCCCCTCGGTCCCCATCGAGATGCCGTCACTCACACCGACCGTGTTGAACCGCAGGCCCACCAGCCCCTCGCGGGCCACACTTTCGCGCACACCGTTCGCCAGCCGGTCCAGATGCATGTTGCAGGGATTGCCGTCGTACCACACGCTGCCGACACCCACCTGGCCCTTGTCCATGTCAGCGTCGGTGAACCCGGCCGCGTACAGCATGGACTGGGAGACCCCCTGGACCTGCGGCTGCGTGATCCGGGAGCTGTAGCGGTTCAGTCCACTGACTTGAAACGGTGGAATCATGCGGTCGTCACCGATGCGAACAGGGGAAATCTCAGGGAGCCAAGCGTGGCCGGCGCGATCGAAAGTCGTGCCCTTTGCACCGTCGGCAACCCGAAGGGCGTGCGTGTAAGCGTCGTCAGCGTAGAGCTTTTCCACAGAATTTCCAGCCGCGCTGCCCGTTCAGGCAGATGCTGCCAGACTCTGCCTGGATCGCCGACCGGAAAACGGGGTGACGATTTGTGGCCCCGTCCCACCTCCCTATAATCCCCGGCGGCGTGAATCCGCACTAGCCCCGCTGCCCTGACGCGATCACCCTGACGCAATTGCCCAGTCGCGATCACTCCCGTCTCCCCGCCACAGAGTTTCTCCTTGCCCCGTTTGTCGAGACTCAATGCCTGCTTCCGATATCGTGATTCGAGGTGCCCGCGAACACAATCTCCGCGAGGTGTCGGTTCGCATTCCCCGCAATCAGTTGGTCGTGATGACGGGGGTCAGCGGGTCCGGAAAGAGCTCTCTCGCGTTCGACACGCTCTATGCCGAAGGTCAACGTCGCTACGTCGAATCGCTCTCGTCGTATGCCCGGCAGTTTCTCGGCCAGCTTCCCAAGCCGGATGTCGACAGCATCACTGGCCTGGCGCCTTGCATCTCGATCCAGCAAAAGACCGCCGGTCGTAACCCGCGCAGCACCGTCGGCACGATGACGGAAATTTATGACTATCTGCGCGTGCTCTTTGCGCGAATTGGTCAAGGCTACTGCCACGTTTCGGGTCTGCCCATTCGCGCTCAAACGGTCGACCAGATTACCGAACAGATTCTCCGGCAGCCGGAGGGGACCAAGTTCCAGGTGCTCGCCCCGGTGGTGCAGCAGCAGAAGGGTGAATTTCGCGATCTGTTTGACGACCTGCTCAAACAAGGCTTTGTGCGGGCGCGCATTGATGGCGAGTTTTGCCGGCTGGAAGAGGCTCCCAGCCTGCGGAAACACTTCAAGCACGATATTGACGTGGTCGTCGACCGCTTGCAGGTGGGCAGCGGCACCCGCACGCGACTCGCGCAGGCGGTCGAAACCGCCATTCAACTCACCGGCGGAATGTTGCGCATTCGGACCGAGCCGCCGGACGACGAAGCAGCCGCCAGCGAGAAGCTGTACAGCACGCAGTATGCGTGTCCTGAAAGCGGCATGAGCTATGAGCCGCCGACGCCTCAGTTGTTCAGCTTCAACAGCCCGCTGGGGATGTGCCCTGAATGCCATGGACTGGGGGACCGGTTTGAGTTCGATCGCGATCGGCTGATCGCCGATGCCAAGAAGTCCATTACCGCGGGTGCCTTTCATCTGCTGGGAGCCCTCAAGAGTGTGGGGCGCTGGCGGCGGCATCTGTACGAAGGGGGCGCCGCGGCGATTGAGTCCCAACTGAAGCTCAAAGACAAGTCGCTGCTCAAGACGCCGCTGTCCGACCTGCCGCCGGCGGCCGTCACGCTGTTTCTGCACGGCTTGGGCGATCAACACGTCACTTATGCCTGGAAGACGCGGGGGGGCGTGTGGAAGCACGGCGGAAAATTTGGCGGACTGCTCGGCGAGCTGTACGACAGCTACCGTGCCTCGCGCAATCCCATGCGCCGCAAACAGCTCGAAAACTTCATGAGCACCAGCCGGTGCTCGGCCTGTCAGGGCTCGCGGCTCAACCCGCAGGCCCGCCACGTGCGTCTCCGCACGCGCGATGCCCGACTGACTCAAACACACGGCAAAGAAGAGTTCAACCTGCCGGAGATTGTCGGCCTTACCATTGAGGATGCACTCGCCTTCTTCAAGGGGCTGGAACTCGACGACGTGGGCTGGCTGATCGCGGCGGACCTGCTCAAGGAAATCACCGGGCGACTCGGCTTCTTGTATCGCTGCGGGCTGGATTACCTGACGCTCGACCGCG
>JBGSIP010000485.1:0-1958 GCA_041742495.1 Planctomycetaceae bacterium | reverse complement strand
ACTCCCCGCCGCCGACAAACTGTGACGGTCGTGCCTTCGATGTCACCTGCATCGATGCTGCCGCTTGGCGCGAGAACGTCAGTTGAGACGGTCATCCTCAATCTGCCCGCAAATCCGACTGCGGCGGCCAATCCCGATGCTCCGCGCATCACACCTGCGCCTGACCCCCGCCGATAGACAGAGGCAGACGTGCTGTGGGCCGTGCTGCGTGCCAGGCGACTGCAGTTTGGGTCGGGCTTTCGAAGCGCACGAAAGCACTTTGCAACCCGGTCCCAGGGACGGATATACCGAGTGACAGGGATGACACTTCACATGACAGTCCACCGCCAGATTGCCATTGGTCTGATGCTGCTGACTCTGCTGCAGCCGATGATTGGCTGCAAGACGGGTGCCAGGGATGTGACATACCTGGGTGACGCGGACTTGCAGCACTATCGTGACTACTCCACGTCGATCGAGCATCCGGCCATCATCACCGAGGCATCGCACGAGCTGGAAGTGTCGCAGGCACCGCGCACGGTGCAGTCACGGCAGAACGATGAAGTCTGGGATGTGACACTGCAGGACTGTGTGCAGATCAGTCTGTCTCACAGCAAGATCATCAAAAGCTCCGGACAGTTCCTCTCTCCTCAGAACCAGCTCTTCACCGGCGGTGAACGGGTCGCGTCGGTCTACGACCCTGCCATTCAGGATTCCGGGGTGCTGTTCGGCAATCTGGGGGTCGAAGCGGCGCTCTCGGCGTTCGACACGACATTTACGACGCGGGCTCTGTGGGGCCGTAACGAATCCGTGCCCAACAGCGCCTTCTTCGGCGTGAGCCCGGGCGACACATTGGTCAATCGCTCGACCGATCTGGAAACCTCGCTGTCCAAAAATCTCGCCTACGGCGGATCGGTCTCGTTAAACCACAACATCAACTACCTCAACTCCAACAACACCAGCGTGCTGTTTCCTTCGGCCTATACTGGCAGCGTGACCGCCCAATACCGTCAGTCGCTGCTGGCAGGGGCCGGGGCCGATTTCGTCCGTGTGGCCGGCCCGTCACAGGCCGGATTCGGGGCCATCACCGGGGTCTCGCAGGGGCTGCTGATTGCCCGGATCAACAACGACATCTCGCTGGCCGATTTTGAGATCTCCATTCGCGATCTCGTGCGGGAAGTGGAAGAGCTGTATTGGGACCTGTACCTCGCCTATCGCAATTTCGATACGGTGGTGAAGTCCCGCAACTCCGCTCTGGAGACCTGGCGGATTGCCTACTACAAGCGCGTTCAAGGCGGGGTCCGTGACTTCAGCAACTGGCAGGAAGCCCAGGCCCGCGACCGCTACTTTGAGACCGAAGCACAAACGAATGAAGCGCTGGGGACCATCTACGCTACCGAAACCAGGATGCGGAGTCTGTTGCAGTTGCCCATCAACGACGGGCGCGTGATGCGGCCCAGCCAGGAACCAATCAGCGCCTCGTTCACTCCCAACTGGGAAGCCAGCGTGGGAGAAGCCATCGGCGAGCGGACCGAAGTCCGCAAACAGAAGTGGCTGGTCAAGAGCTTGCAATTGCAATTGGGAGCCGCCCGCAACGCGGCCCGCCCCCAGCTTGATTTTGTCAGCAGCTACGGCGTGAATGGATTTGGCGACCACCTGTTTGGCACCAACGACAATGACGTGGCGGGGACCGACCAGGGCTTTAACAGTTACTACGAAACGCTTGCCCAGGGGAATCAGACGGGCTGGACCGCAGGGCTGGAATTCAGCATGCCGCTGGGTTTGCGACGCTCCAAGACGCAGGTCCGCAATCTCGAATTGCGGTTGTACAAGTCCCAGCAGGTGCTCAAGGCCATCGAGCTGGAAATTGGTCACGAACTCGCTTCGGTCATCCAGGACATCGCCCGGGCCTACGAAGGGGCGCAACTCAACTTCAGCCGTCGCAATGCCGCTCTGGAGCGCAGCCAGTTGATTGCCCA
>JBGSIP010000484.1:0-5970 GCA_041742495.1 Planctomycetaceae bacterium | reverse complement strand
CGGTGTCAGTTCTGTCGGGACAGTTGGTGAACATTGACATCTTGGCGAATGACCTTGATGTCAATGGAGACCGCTTGACGCTCGAGATCGTCCAGTCGCCACTCCACGGGGCAGCCTCGATTGCTACTGCTGCCGGATCGCGGCCAATCCTGACGTTTCAATCCGCCGCGGACTATCACGGTGCGGACGAAATCGTCTACCGAGTGACTGATGCGCGCGGCCTCAGCAGCACCGCTGCGGTCATGATCAATGTCGTGGCTGCGACCACGTTGCTGGCTGTGAATGACACCGTCGCTGCCACGTCCGGAACGCCGGTCGCGATCGACGTGATGTCAAACGACTTCATTCCGCTGGGAGCTGCGGTGACGTTGTCTGCCTGGTCACCGCCTGGGCATGGAGCGATTTCCACCCGACCTGCAGTTTCTGAATCGCTGTGGCGGGTGTGGCTCACATACCAAAATCGACCGCAGACGAATGGGGTCGCCAACGAACACGCGACATTTGACGCCTGGTACGACGCCTTCACTGGTCAGGACGCCAGTGACCTGAGAACGATTCTTGTCTATACATCGACCGCGGGCTTCGTCGGCGCTGACACTTTCACATACACCCTGCTGGACGCCAGCGGGAACACAACGACGGCCACTGTCACCGTTGAAGTGACGGTTCCCAACCTGACCGGCATCGGCAGTGGCACCCCGCCAGTGAATGCCAATGAGCTCCTGGCGAATACCAACATCACAGTTGGCGGTTCCGCGCAAACCTTCAACGCGACCAGCTTCGTCGTTCCGCACGCGTCCGACATCACCGCCGGATCGACTTCGCACACCACCTTGTTGACAACGGTTGTCAACGGTGCGCAACTCCAACCGTCGGTGACCACCACGGTGACGAAGACCTCCACTCCGGACGATGGGGAAGGGGGTTGGAACTGGTCGGAAACCTACTCCACATCCATCGACCTCAGCTTCAGCGGGCCTGGCGGTGACAGTTGGACATACACCGGAACGTTTGGGTACACCGTCGCGGGTTTCGCAACCGTACTCACGATTGGCTTCACGCATCACGAGTTTCAGAATGTCGTTATGACCGGAACGGCGGTCAGTTCGTGGTCTACTTCCGAGGACAGTGGATCATTGACCAACGACTGGTTGCGATCGGGTTCCTACAGCAAGACCGTGCGGCTGGAAACACCAATCGCGGGGGGCACCGGCGTCGGGAATATCGCAGAAGCGCTGGCGTCGGCCCGCTCCGATTCAATCACCGGTTCCACGACCGATCTGATTGAGGGCGGGTCTGTGACCTATGACATCGCAGTTGACCATACTTCCGATGACTATCACGCCACGCGTGTCCTCAACCTCTCGACGACCGGGAACGGATGGACGGCCTACGGCGGGCATGCCCTGGAAATCAGCACTGGTGGCAAGAGCCGTCAGGTCACCGGCACCGGGGGTTGGTTGAACACCAACCACAGCGCCACATCCACGTCGACATCGTCGGGCACGATTGACTCTTCGGAGAGCCTGACGAGTACGTCGGATTACACGCTCAACGCCATCTACACGCCGGCGGCTGGCTGGCAATACGTCTCAGTGACAGGGGGGACGGTCGCGATTGGCGGGTCGAAGTCAGGCACTGATGGTCTGACGGTGACCAACAGTGCAGACCCTGTTGGAGGTTCTTCATCGTTTCGTGAGTCGGAGTTCGACAGCCACTCGGAGCAGGACTTTATTCTCATCACGATGGCAGGCTTGTCGCCTGAGGGCATCACTGAGTTCGGATCGGCAACCGTCAACTCCAAGAGTGACTCCGGTGACAAATCCAAGTTTGACTCGACGGTGACAAAGACAGTTTCGTCGGAGGCAGATGCCACGTTTGTGCAGAAACTGACCACGATGGCCGATGGGAAAGGCGAGACTGAAGCGTGGTCGAAATCTTCCAGCACGTACTCCCTTGACGCTGGCTCGTGGACGCAGGTTGGCGGCAAGCGCTCGGACGGCGGAAGCGGCAACGATGATTCGGGGCTGAAGTTCTCCGGGTCGTACTCACGCCAGCTTTCCGGTTCAGAGATTGCGGGAACGATTTCCAACGGCGGCGACGAGAACTATACGAAGTCCAAATACTCCTACGACTCTACGGGCGTCTTCGCGGGGCAGCGCTGGTGGGATTCAGGTTCAGGAGAGCAAGAGTCAGAGACCAAGTCTGGAACCAAACTGACGGGATCAGGCAGCTATGGCTTTGAGCAGAAGGAGGAAGCAAGCCACATCGCGGTCACCGTCGGCGTTTCGGACGCGGGCAACACTTTCAGCTACGACAAAACCAATTCCTCATTCGTCTCAGTCGACGGCGTCTATTCGCAAATCAGTGGTACTTCGCGGCACGAGTACAAGAACGACTTCAAATCCACTCTGGACGGGACCGGCAAATACACCCGGACGGTTGCGGACGCCGTCGTCGATGGGAAAACGAACTTGGGAGTCGTCAGCGGGGCATCCACAATCGGCGGGTCGGTGTTTAGCTCCGTCGACGATGAAGTGGACGGCACGTTCCAGGCAGGGAGCCAAAAGTGGGCACAGACCGGCGATCGCACGCTCATCACCGATGGGATGTCAACGGTCAGTTATACGGCCAAGTCCGCGTTACTGACAAAAGTTGCCGAGTCAACCGGATTTCCGGATCCCGTGGAGGTGACCTACGACGAGTCGGGGACTTACGTCGACAAATCGCACAATGACAGCCAGTTTGTCCTGGAACCCGATGGAAAATGGCTGCACGTATTCGGCGAAGCGACCGCCTTCAATAGCCACAACACCAGCGCCGGTCAAACGGTCAGCGGCAGCGCCGTCGCCTCAGTGGCAAATGGGCCAGCGGGCACGTCCTCGCTCACCATCACGCTCGATGATTTCAAGTCGAACTCAGGCAGCGATGGCTCCACCGACGCCACAGGGTCTTATAACCCTGGGACCGGGCAATGGAACTGGACCGGGAAGGGCACCTCGAATGCGTCAAGTTCCGCTTCGTCGGGAACCACCACCAACGGCAAATACGAGGACATTCAAGTGATCGCCGAGGATGGCACTATCGTGTCCTCGAACGTCATTTCCGGCACCTATTTTCAGAAAACCGCCAATTCCTCGTCCGGCAGTTTGACCAGCACTTTGAGTCTGGTCGCCGCAAAGATCGGGGCAGAAGAGGGGGGCTTGCCCACAGGAGAAAGCCCTTTTGAATGGCAAACCACCCAAGGAAACCGAAGCAACAAGGCGGACGCCAGCCTTGAAGGTCGTGTCACGTATGACAGTTCGTCGGAGACCGTCGATGGCCTCGTGGTCACCTCGAACAAGTTTTTCTCGTGGGGATCAGGAGACAACGAAGAGTCCAGCGGAACGTGGACTCCGGCAAAGGGAACCTGGATCCCGTCTGGCAAGCGGACGCTGAGCGACTGGACCGGCGGCGGCACTACCGTGGCCGTCTCGGGGACGTCCCAGTACTCCGAGGCTGGGTATTCCGTCGAAACCACAGTCACGGGTAGCGGCGAGACCCATACCAAGTCCGGGGCATCAAGTTTTTATGCACCGGCCGCGGACGAGTCGTGGCGCCACACAGGATTCTCAAACAAGTCCGAATACTCCCGCGAGCTGAACCTGGAGATTGTCTCAGCGAAAGCCGGAGAAGGCGAAGATCCGCCGGAGATTTCGTACTCCAGCAAATATGGCGAACTGACCAAGTTTACTTCGGAACGCGGCTCGAAGGCTCCAGTCGAGGAGGGGGGATCCGACACGATCTTTACGGCCACCGGCTCCGTAACGGTCAACTCCAGCCACGAGTTCTCTGCCAATCCCGCTGAGCAGGAATACAAACGACTGATCCACGTTGCGCAGGACGGCCAGAAGTTCTACGCCGAAGGAATACGCCAAGGGGGAGCCAAATCCAACTCCACGACCTCGTTCAGCCTCAGCTACGAGGGGGACATCGACGTCAAAACGGAGATGCGCAAGAAGGAGAATTCCGAAACCCTTGAACCTGTCCAAGTCGAGTACCTGGTGTGGAGCCCTGCCGAAGGCTCTTACAGCGGCAGCGGAAGTGGCAGCAGTTGGGTCACCTACGAAAGTTCCGGCACGGCCGAAACGTCAAACACCATCGAGAATGCCTACAACAACTGGGGGGCTTTGAGCGATACGAGCCAGTATCCCTCCGCGAAGTTTGGCTCGACCGACACACAGAAGTGGTCGCGTGCTTACGACGATCACGGAAAAAGCTCGACTGGGTATTCCTTCTCCCATGACAGCTCGCTGGCTGGCGACACCTGGACGCCCAGCAAGGCTGAAGGAGAAACCTGGTCCACCAGCGAAGCATTCCGTTCGGTGACGACCACCCGCAATAACGATTTGCACGCGTGGATCAACGTTTCTGAAACGTACTCCGACGATGGCTACTACGGCGGCGGCTACTACGGTGATGGTTACGAGCAGAACTACGAGGGCTCGTTCGACTATGAACAGGACATTACCGCCAAATTCAATCTGCGCGTCGAAGTCGTCAATTCGTCTTCCGCCGCGAATCACACCAAGTACGATGGCTTCCACGGCGGCTGGAAGAGCGTGAACACCTTTGACGCATCCGAATCCAAAGATTCACGCAAGGTCCTGACCACGCAATCTGGCACTGACAAGGGGAGCCAATCCAGTCTCGGTGAGGACTCGTGGTCACAGGCAGACCCGAACACGGGTGCCGAGAGTTCCTCGGTGACCAAGGCGTCCGACGTGTACACCTGGGACGCTGGATCTGAGTCGAAATCCCAATCGATCATTGAGCAATTCGAGACGAATTCCAGCCAAGTTGCTCAGGATGCCCAGACGGACCTGGTCACCGTCAATGCCACGTCATCGATCTCCGGCATTCACGTCAATGATCAGATATCCTCCAAGAATCATCAGATCCTGACCTCCAAGCAGTCTTACGAGGTCATCAGCTCCGGCGGCGGATCACAAATCAGCGGCTCGGACGGCACGTCGACCTTCAATGCCTCGTATCAAAGCCTCGTCACGATCCGCTACGACCAGCAGGAGAGCGACGGCGAAGTGGGTGCGGCACCGGAGATTCCGGATGTGTTCCCTGATGAAGACCCCGACTCGGGCGATGGCGGAGGTGGGGAAGAGGAAGATGTCTGGTTGCCGCCGGGGGATGAGCCGGCGGGCAATCATGGGGTCCATACGTCGCAGTTGGATCAAGTCTTCCGGGTGGAGTGGGATGTCGCGCTGTCCCCCACGTGGGATGCGTATGTGTTGGGGAACGTGCCGTGGACGTTCACGCAGACGGTGAGTGAGCCGGGGATCTGGCAGGCGGAGTTGCACGGTCAGGGCCAGAGCACTGCCGACGAGACCACCGGCCTGGCGAGTTGGCTCCCCAGCTACACCGAGTTGATCTCGGGTTTCGGCTCGGAATTCGCGGCGATTGGCAACATCGAGGTCATCGGCGGCGGCACGGCCGGTGGCGGCGCGATCGCACTCGACGCATCGACGTCCACAGACGTCAACCAGTGGAGCGGCCCCATCTATGGCCGTGTCGACTCGATCTGGAGTGAGAACAGCGTCTCGTTCGACGACATCAATTCGGAAGGTGTCTGGGCAGAATTCACGAATCGCCTTGGGGTTGGGCTCAAGGGGACGCTGAACGGCATGCTGGATTCCAGTCTGGCGGCGCTCACTCCGCTTGGCAACCTGGATCTTCGATTTGACGTCACCGAGGAGGATGCTGCCAACGGGTATTACACCAACTATGGTGTCACGCTGGGCAGCATTGAGGTTGTCACCCTCTTCTTTGGGGGATTCCTTGCGACCGGCGGCAAGATCGCCAAGACTGCCGGCCGCGCGTTGGACATTGCGGACGCAGCACAAGACCTTGCTGGCGTGGTCGAGGCCGGTCAACAGCTTGCAGGTGCCATTCAGAACCCCAATAATCCGAACGGAC
>JBGSIP010000483.1:0-2981 GCA_041742495.1 Planctomycetaceae bacterium | reverse complement strand
ACAGTGCCGGCCCTCGCCCCTATGATTTGCTGTCCTCAGGCCGACACTCGTTTGAGCTGTTGACTCCCCACCTGGCCGCCCACTGCGCAGGAATTGCCGATGTCGACTCCCGAACTCCCCGCACCGCTGGATGTTGTCGCTGTCGGAGCGCATCCCGATGATGTCGAGATCGCCTGCGGCGGTACGTTGGCCCGTTTGGCACGGTTGGGTTACCGCGTGGGGATTATCGATCTCACCAATGGCGAACCGACGCCGCTGAGCCCCGGACCAGAGCACCGGATGCAGGAAGCCGCCGAAGCGGCCCGCATCCTGGGGGTCGCGGTCCGAGAAACTTTGCCGCTGCCCAACCGCCGATTGTTCGATTGTTTTGAAGCCCGTGTCGCGCTCGCCAAAGTCTTTCGCCGCTATCGGCCGCGACTGGTGTTGGGCATCGGCGGACGCACGCCGATGGCCTCGCCCGATCACTGGCAGGCGCACCTCATCACTGATGCCGCCGTATTCTATGCGCGCCTCACCAAATGGGACGAACACTTCGATCACCTGCCCGTGCATTCCGTCAACCGGATCGTGTGGTATCCGCTGGCATTGAAGAAAGGCTTGGCCAACGCCGAGGAAGGATTCATCGTCGCTGATATTTCCGATGTGCTCGAGGTCAAGCTGGCCGCCATCCGGGCCTACGAGTCACAGTTTCCTCCCGCCAAGGATCGCGTGTTCACGCTAGTGGAAGCGCTCAATCGGTCGCACGGGGCTCTGGCCGGATTCGAAGCAGGCGAAGTGTTCGTCATGGACACGCCGCTGGGCGTCGCCGACATTTACCACACGCTGCTGGGCCCCAAGCCGCCAATCCTGCCGTAGCACGCTTGGAAGCCTTTTCAGGTCGAATGATGACGAGAGGTCAGGAACCATGCGGCGGCTTTCGCAGGTCGCTCGCGCAAAATACGGACGTGACGAGCGTGGGAGGCGCACTGGAGTGACGGCGACGGGCAAATCGTCGGCCATTGAGGCAAACAGGGAGGATTGTCGCGGCCGCTCCCGCGGAACTCCTGTCGCTTCCGCAGATCGCTGGTTGCCCCGTGTACGGCAGCACGTTAGCCTAATTTCAAGTCCCCGCGGGTGTGCCGGGACAATTTCGCTTCCGCCTGCAATATTGTTCTCACCATGGTCATGGTCCGTTGTGGACATCTTTCCATCACCGGGAACTTCCGGGACAACAACGAAGACAGCTACGTTGTCGATCCGCAGGGACGGTTCTATATCGTGGCCGACGGCATGGGTGGTCAAAGCGCGGGTGAACGGGCCAGTGCGCTGGCCATCGAACTCGTCTCCCAACGACTGTGTGAACTGCTGAACTTCACCAACGACCCCCCTGACAAAGTTGCGCAGTGCATCGACGAAGCAGTCGCCCACGCCAACGCCGAAATCATGGCGGTGGGAGAAATCGACCCGCGTTATCACAGCATGGGCACTACGGTCGCCTTTGCTGTCGTCGTGGGAGATACGTTTTACATTGGCAATGTTGGCGACAGTCGCGTCTATCACTGGCGACCTCAGCAGACCCTCGCCCAGCTCACCACCGATCATTCGCTCACCGAAGCACTGGTGCAAGCGGGGACGATTTCTCGCGAAGAAGCAGCCACTCACCGCTATCGCAACATTTTGTATCGCTATCTCGGTGCCAAGGAAGGGGCCAGCGGTACGGATGCCAAACCGCTCAACCCCGTGCCCGGTGATCGCCTGGTGATTTGTTCCGACGGCGTTTCGGACGGCATCGGAACGGACGTTCTGCGGCAACTGCTGGAGCAGTACGACGATCCGCAGTCTGCTGCCAAGGCCATCATTGCGGCCGCCGAAGCCGGTGGGTCCAAGGACAACATCACCTGCGTCGTGCTGCACATCCATTAGGCGATGTTCGGCCTGTCGCATCCCTGCTTGTGGCGCTGGTCGTTTCGACTGCCAATTGCTCATCCCTGCCAGCCATGAGTCCGCCAGGTCGGGCTGAAATCTTGGCGGATGAACCGGGAGCTGACCCACGTGATGACGGCCGATGTTCGAGTTCGACTGGCGCTCGTTGCATGTGTCCTGCTGACTCTCGTCATCGCCCTGGGGACTTGGCCACTGGGCGTACCCGGCGAATGGGTCTGGCCGCGCATTCCTCTGCAACCGGGTGAACTGTTCCACTGGATCTGTCTAACGGTCGTTTTGGCCGCCTACGTCAGCGCGGTGCTGTGGCTCGCACCGCCGGCGTTGGGTCCGCTGCCCGCGCACAAAGATTCTGCACTCGCAGACACAGGGGCTTCCGTGCTGGCGGCGGCAGCAAGACCGGCGCGTCTCGCCGCATGGCGCTACTTGTTGCTGTGGTTGCTCGCCTGCGGAGTGATCGGCGGCGTGCAGTCTGCCCTGCCCTATCTGTTTGGCTGGACCAAAGCGCCGCTCGTGCTCTACTACCCGCGCATGACCGGGTATCTGACTCAGGCGATCGAAGATCCCCGCCCGTTTGCCACATGGCTGGCGGAGTACGACCGCGACATTTCTGCCGGGGATTTTCTGCACCAGGGGACGCACCCGCCGGGCTTGATTGCCGGATTCCGCGGACTCCGCGCTGCCGTGGCAGCTTGGCCGGCTCTGAGAAGTACGCTGTTGGCGACAGAGCCCCAGCCGTTTGGCGAATCGGCAGATAATCTGGCGGAATGGACGGCCCGAACTCCGTTTCCCTTGTCGCCGGTGGACCGCGCCACGTTGTGGCTGGCAACGATGATCACCTGGCTGACACTTGCAGCGGTTGTCATTCCGTTGGCGAGCCTGCTCTCCGTCGTCGTTCCCCCCCGCGAAGCCTGGCTGGGGGCTGCACTGTGGCCACTGGTTCCAGCCGGATTCGTGTTTTTCCCCAAGGACGACGTGCTGTTCCCGCTACTCTCCACGGTTGCTGTGGCCGCGGCGATGCGGGCAGGCCACCAGCCGTCTGCCGCACGGGCCGCACTGTG
>JBGSIP010000482.1:0-1965 GCA_041742495.1 Planctomycetaceae bacterium | reverse complement strand
AGAGGTCGGTGTCGAGCGCCGCTTCGAGGGGAACCGCTGTGCTGCCGAGCAGCTCGAAACCATAGTCATTCATCGAGAACGAAAAAGAGACAGGCGTTCGACGCGCCAGTCGCCAGGCCAACAGAGCTGAGAGTCCTTCGTGAACGAGGCGTCCGGCAAATGGATAGAAAAACAGATGCCAGCCTTCGCGGGAGCGGGTTCGTTCGATGAGCAGTTCGTGTTCCGCGGGGATTTCCGACCAGGCGGACTGGGTTTCGAGAATGGGGCGGACGGCGATCATTTCCGGGCTGTCAAACACTCCTTCTCGCGCCGCCTGCAGTTTGCCGCGGATGCGGTCTGCCAGTTGTGAGCTCAGCGGCATGCGTCCGCCGGCCCAGCGGGGGATGCCCCCTTTGGCACGAGATGACTTGCGCACCCAGGCCGTGAGGTCGCGGACGCGGACCAGTTCGAGCACTTTACCAGAAAAGATGAAGGTCTCGCCGGGCTTCAGGCGGGCAATGAAGGATTCTTCGACCGTACCAATGCGGGGCCCTTTGAGATACTGCACGGACATGGCCGTGTCGCTGGTGATCGTGCCGATCGACATGCGGTGCAGGCGGGCAATGTGCGGATCGTCGACGATGTAGCGGCCATCCACGAGCTTGACCTTGCGATAGTCGGGATAGGCGCGCAACGCTTCGCCGCCACGGGTGACAAAGTCGAGAATCCAGTCCCACTCGGCGTCGTCCAGTTGGCGATAGCTGACTGTGGAGCGAACCTCGTTCAGCAGTTCGTCACGAGTGAATCCTGTGCCGAGCGCGATGGTGACAGCGTGCTGGCAGAGGACGTCGAGCGGTTTTTCGAGCGGCCAGCGGGGCTCGACAGCGTGGGCCTGCATGGCTTCGCGAATGGCAGTGAATTCGACCAGTTCGAGAGCATTGGTGGGGACGCACAGGACGCGGGAGGTGGCCCCGGGCTGGTGACCACTGCGTCCGGCCCGCTGCAGCAGCCGGGCGATCCCCTTGGGACTGCCGACTTGCACGACGCAATCGACGGGGGTGAAGTCGACCCCCAGGTCGAGACTTGACGTGCAGACGACGCAGCGCAGGCGACCGGCGCGCAGCCCCTCTTCGACCCAGCGGCGGGTCTGATCGTCGAGGGAGCCATGATGCAGGGCCATCTCTCCTGCCCACGTCGGCTGCGCTTTGAGGATGGCCTGATACCAGATTTCGGTCTGAGAACGCGTGTTGGTGAAGACCAGTGTTGTGCGGGCCTGGGCGATGGCAGTGATCACATCGTCGAGTAGGCGCACTCCCAAGTGGCCGCTCCACGGAAATCGTTCAATGGCCGCGGGAATGACGGAGGCGATCTCAAATTGTTTGGTTTGATCGCCGGCGATGATGCGGCCAGGTTGTCCAGCCAGCAGCACATCGCAGGCCGCGGGGAGATTGCCGAGCGTGGCGGACAGGCCCCAGATGCGGAGGTCGGGTTTCCAGCGCCGCAGCCGGGAGAGAGCGAGTTCGGTTTGAGTGCCCCGTTTCGTGCCGAGCAGTTCGTGCCATTCGTCGATGACGATGCCACGGAGCGATTGGAACAGCTCGGGAGAGTCTGCCCGCGAAAGTAACAGCGTGAGGCTTTCGGGAGTGGTCACGAGGGCGGTGGGCAGGCGACGGCGCTGGCGGCTTTTGACGCTCGCTGAAGTGTCGCCCGTGCGTGTTTCGACGGTCCAGGCGAGGCCCAGTTCGTCCAATGGTTTGAGGAGTGATTCGCACAGATCGTTGGCCAGCGCGCGCAGCGGAGTGATCCACAGAATTCGCAGTGGCTCGGGTCCGGAACCCGGGGCAGGGGTCTGTAGACCCTCAATGAGCGGGCCGAACCAGGCCGCGAACGATTTGCCGTGGCCAGTCGCGGCGTGCACGATGCCGCTGCCGCCGGCGGCGTAGTGCTCCCAGGTCTCGCGCTGAAAAGGGAACGGTCGCCAGCCAC
>JBGSIP010000481.1:0-6862 GCA_041742495.1 Planctomycetaceae bacterium | reverse complement strand
CGCCTCGACGCCCCGCGCCATTCCCGCTCCCCCTTTGCCCGCCCCCACCACGCTCACTCGCTGAATCTGGCGGGCCGGAATCACGGTCTGGCCGATCGTCAGTTCGTCCGGCGTCCACGCGATGGCTTCGCGCACCAGCCGCTCCGCATCCACTGCCGCCACACCTGCCTGCCAGATTGAAACCGCGTCGTTGAATGCGTGCGAAACCATCACTTGTGTCTCCGAAAAAACTGCCATCCTGCTACGCGCGGTTGTGCACACCCACTCGACACCTCTGCAGAACCGGGCAGGCTAACTTGGCTGGGGCGGAAAACAAAACAGACCACCGGAACCCAAACGGGGTCACGGTGGTCTGTCGTATTACTTCTGTCTGCTGTCAGGGCCGGGTTACGCCCCGGGACGCAGTTCCCGATACGCACAGAGAATTTCGTACAAGTCCGACGACACAGCCACGTCGTCATCTTCAAAATCGCGCACCCAGCTTCGGCGGGAGCGCAACGCGTCGAGCAGACCGTCGCACAGATCGCCGAACTTCACGCGCACATCCGGACCGCCGACAGTGGCGTCGTCGCCGGTATAAATCTTCAAACGAGGACGCATCGCGAATCCTTCCGGATGCATTGTGGGAATGGTTCTGCAGCGGTCCGCCTGCGCGTCCGCGCTGCCTGCCGTAACCGTTTCTGCAGCAGATTTCCCGCCGCGAAACGCACAGTACCGGGCCGGGTGGCTCCGCCTTCCGACCTCAACTGCGGTGAACTTCGCGGCCTTGAATCCTTTCGACGGCGGTACGAACTCACATCCCGGGTATCGACCACTCGCGAGTACCGGGTTGAGAAGATGTGCCGAAAATTCCCAACGCTCCTCCCGCGACGGCCAAGGCCGTGGCAAGTCAGGCAATTTCGTCAATCCGCTGCCCCCACCAGGAACTTGCTCTCGCCCCCAGCCGCGGCGACGTTGCGCTGACGGTCAGGCGGCCTCTGACCTGACAGGTCGCTCTTGGCCCGGCAGTGTTGGCCCTTCAGGTGCCAGTGTGCCCACTCTCAATGACTCACGTCCGGTCGGTTCTACCTCACAACGCGGGACCGTTTTCCCCTTCCCCTGTCGGTGCAGCCACGATCCGACTATCCTCCCGTATTCCCGCGGACGATCTTCCCGGAGACGGTCTGGAGCGGCGGGACTCGCGCGTCACGGTTCGTGAGCCCAACCCGCAACGGGCCGAACCGACAGTCGTCGCCTTGAACGGGCGACTTGCAGAACTGCGGCTACGCGGCACGGGATGGCAGTGGCTTCCGAGGACTCCCAGCGAAAGTAGACACGCTTGCGGTACCGATGGCTGAAATGGTGGTTTCTTCGAAAATTCCCGGGTGGACAAGTCCGCTGGGACGATTTTCGGCCCCAGTTCGAGGGGTACGGCGTGTGGTTCCGCGTGCAGATTCCCGCCGGAAGCTCCCCCGCCGCAACGCGCGAACTGGCCTTTCGCCAGTGGACAGGCATGATCGCCCGGATGCGCACCCTGGCCTGGTTGTTCGGCCGCGGTGACCGCGTGGGATTCGTAGTGGCCCAGGCCGACCAGCGTCAGCCACTGCTGAAAGGGATGGTCCCCGCCAACCGGTTGCGACAGGCGACCGCGGACAATTTTTTGGCCTTGGGGGGCCAACTGGAAGAGTCCCCCACACTCCGCGAATAGCTGCCGCCCCGTAGCTGTCGAGGCGTCAACCCCGCCATCCCCGGCGGGACGCTGTCCGGAGAAATTTTTTTGCTCTCCAAAACACCGCGCAGATCGGGGTTGACGATCGCGCCTGGAACCCTTTTTCCAGTGTCTTGTACACTGGTTTTGGCAAACTGGTTCCAGCGGTACCGGGTCGCCTGGCGGTTGTCCACACACGACCACCAATCTTTCCACATGCGGCCGGCGCACGAAGTGAAAGAGGCCATTCGACTTAACCCGTTCTTCATGTTCAGACACCATCCCTGGGGGTTCTGAGCCCGCACCGAAACACAACATTTAGTGTTGACGATGAAATTTCAGTGCGTATATTGATTTCCTCGTGCCGATCACTTCGGTAGCCATCTGCGGCAGAACTGCGGCGGAAATGGCGCTCCGGAGGACTCGGACACGACTTCCAACCGCCCACAGGCTGCACGGTCGCACCTGCGGTTGGCCGGCTTTTTCTTGTGTCGCTGAAGCAAAGAGTGTACAGTGAACAAGATTTCACGGACGATGATGGAGTTGTCGACGCCTGCCGCGTCTCCCCGCCGGGGAAAACGATGTGCAAAAGGTGTCGATAACGGGCGGGAGAACAGTGCTGTGAATCCCTTCGGTACTGTCTGCAGTCCTGAACTGAGGACGACTCTGGAGCCGGGGAATCATCCCCCGGCTGGGGTTCGTTCCGAGGCCGGGTGTCGGCAGATCAAGTACCGGGAGAAAACCCAGCCGCCAGTCTCTGGCATCGCGCTCCGCCCAACGTGGGAGACCACGTCCCATAACTCTCTCACGGTGACAGAGAACCGAACAGCTTTTCGACGCGGCCCTTGGTCAACGGGTGGTCAGTCGCGAATGTCTGGTTCTCCCGCCGCCGTGCAATTGACCCGCTCAAGGACCCGAGCAGACTTCTGGCAGGCTGTCCAGTCGGACCCCTGCCGCCCGATCGGCCCCCGGACGGGGTGTCGGTCGCACTGGTTTCAAGTGCGCGATTTTCTTTTGCCGGGCGAGTCGTCCTGATCCGGGCCTGCTGACGGCCGTCGGGGTTCCTCGCGTCGCATTCCTGCGGAATGCTCACGCGCGACGATCGCTCACGCCTGCCTGACGCACCCCGGTTAATCGACAACCCCGACTTGTGAACACGGTCTGTCCTGTCAGTGTTGGTCCCTCAGTCTGTCCCCAGGCCCGCCGATGGCGGGCCCGAAGTCGCCTGCTGCGCATGACGTGCGGCGGCTTTAGCCTCAGGAGAGTTCGAATGATTCGAGCACGTTCGGAATGGATCGTCCGCAAGCGCGATGGTCGCGTCGCCCCCTTTGATCTCACGCGGATCGAACGGGCCATGGAGAATGCCTTTCGCGCTGAGTTGAATCTCGCTGATGGCCAGCCCATGAGCACCGACACCGCCGACATCATTCCGCAAATTGCCGAAGAAGTCGCCCGAGAAATTGCCTCGGCTGCCAGCTCGCCCGAAGGCGCCGACGTCGAGAAAATTCAGGACTTTGTCGAAGTCTCGCTGATGCGTCACGGCCACTACCGCGTGGCGCGGCGATACATCGTCTATCGCGCCGAACACGCCAAGGTGCGTGCCCTCCGCGCTACCGATAACGAACTCATCTCCACCACGCCGCGGCTGCACGTCAAGCTGGAAGACGGCACGCAGGTTCCCTTCGATGCCAACCGCATTCGCCGCCGTCTGACGCTCGCCGCCGAAGGAGTCGAAAGCGAGTGCGACGTCGATGAACTGCTCGAAGAAGTCCTCCGTTCGATCTTCGACGGTATTTCCGTCCGCGAGATTTACCGGGCCATGATTCTGGGTGCGCGATCCCGCATCGAACGCGACCCCGCCTATGACCGGGTCACTTCCCGGCTGATGCTCAACACCGTGTATCAGGATGCTCTCGGCGGCGTCCCCGAGCCGCGCAAGCTCGACAAGGTCTACCGCGATCAGTTCGAGCACTACATCATCGATGGCATCAAGGCTCAGCGGCTCTCCGGCGAGTTGCGGGAATTCAACCTGACCGCCCTCGCTGATGCCCTCGTGCCAGAGCGCGATGCCCTGTTCCAGTACCTCGGCCTGCAGACCATCTACGACCGGTACCTCATCCACGTGGAAGGGCGGCGGATCGAAACTCCGCAGTACTTCTGGATGCGTGTCGCGATGGGGCTCGCCATCAACGAAGGCGAGCAGCGCGAGGCCCGCACCGTCGAGTTCTACAACATTCTCTCGACGTTCCGGTTCACCTCCGCCACGCCGACGTTGTTCAACTCAGCCACGCCGCATCCGCAGTTGAGCTCCTGCTACCTGACGACGGTCGACGACGATCTCGACCACATCTTCAAGTGCATTTCCGACAACGCCCGCCTGTCGAAGTGGGCTGGCGGACTGGGAAACGACTGGACCCGCATCCGGGCCACCAACTCCCACATCAAGGGGACCAACGGCCAAAGCCAAGGGGTCATTCCCTTCCTGAAGGTGGTCAACGACACCGCGGTCGCCGTCAATCAGGGGGGCAAGCGCAAGGGGGCCGTCTGCGCGTATCTGGAAACGTGGCACCTCGATATCGAAGAGTTCCTCGATCTCCGCAAGAACACCGGAGACGATCGCCGCCGTACGCACGACATGCACACGGCCAACTGGATTCCCGATCTGTTCATGAAGCGGGTCACCCAGGAAGGTCAGTGGACCCTGTTCAGCCCAGACGAAGTCGGCGACCTGCACGATCTGATGGGGAGTGCCTTCGAGAAGCGCTATCTCGAATACGAACGCCTGGCTGACCAAGGCGAGATCGCCCTCTTCCGCCGGGTCTCTGCCGTCGAACTGTGGCGCAAGATGCTCACGCGGGTCTTCGAAACCGGGCACCCGTGGGTCACCTGGAAAGATCCCTCCAACGTCCGTTCGCCGCAGGATCACTGCGGTGTCGTTCACAGCAGCAATCTCTGCACAGAAATTCTGCTCAACACGTCGAAGGACGAAACGGCCGTCTGCAACCTGGGTTCGATCAACCTCAAGGCCCACGTCCGGGATGGGCAGTTCGATCTCGAATTGCTCGCCGACACGATTCGCGTGGCGATGCGGATGCTCGATAACGTGATCGACATCAACTACTACCCCACGCCGGAAGCCGGCACTGCCAACCGCCGGCATCGTCCGGTCGGCCTGGGCATCATGGGCTTTCAGGATGCCCTGTCAGCCCTGGGTATTGGCTATGCCAGCGATGCCGCCGTCGAATTTGCCGACCGCAACATGGAAGCCATTTCGTACTACGCCATCCTGGCGTCGACCGAACTGGCACGTGAACGAGGCCGCTATGAGTCGTACACCGGTTCCAAGTGGGACCGGGGGATGCTCCCGATCGACACGCTGGACCTGCTCGAACGGGAACGCGGCATGCCGATCGACGTCGATCGCTCGGTGAGCATGGACTGGGATCCGGTCCGGCAGGCTGTCCGCACCCACGGGATGCGCAACAGCAACTGCATGGCGATTGCTCCCACGGCGACGATTTCCACCATCATCGGCGTCACGCAGTCCATCGAGCCGTCCTATAAGCATCTGTTCGTGAAGAGCAACCTGTCGGGCGATTTCACCCAGGTGAACGTCTCGCTGGTTTCGGAACTGAAGCAGCGCGGCCTGTGGGATGCGGCGATGCTCGATGCGTTCAAGTATTACGACGGCTGCCTCGCAGACATCGATCGCGTGCCGCTAGATATCAAGGAACGCTACATCACCGCGTTTGAGGTGGACCCGCACTGGCTGCTCGAGTGTGCGGCCCGCCGCCAGAAGTGGATCGACATGGGTCAGTCGCTCAACCTCTACATGTGCGACCCCAACGGCCGCAAGCTGCATGACATGTATTACGAAGCCTGGAGCAAGGGGCTCAAGACGACGTACTACCTGCGCACGCTGGCCAAGACCCAGGTGGAAAAGTCCACGGTCGACATTAACAAGTTCAGCATTCAGCCTCGCTGGATGAAGAACAAATCCGCCTCGGGAGACATCGTGGTTTCTCGCGACACCCTGAAAGAAGAAGTCCCGGTCGAAGCGATCGCGGACATCCCCGCCAGCATGGTGGGCCAGGTCTGCGACCCCAACAACCCGGACTGCGAGTCCTGCCAGTAGGTAAGCCGGAGTGATCAGAAGACCCACGCCGACGTGTGGCGTGGGTCGACCATCCAGTAGGTCAGGCTGTGCCTGACGCAACGTCCCATACGACCACAACGACGGCTGACTCCGAGAAAACAATACACCACGACAGCCCTGCTGACGCTTCTTAATTCTCCGTTGGCGAATTGCCTGCGGACCTATGATTTTAGTAGCGATTGAAGCCCCACAGCGCTACCTCCTCTACCGCTCCCGGAAGGATCCACTTGATATGAGTCTTGCCAGTCTCCCCGAACATGCTGCGCTGTCGACCGCCGGTGCTCCCCATGCATCCTCTGCACCCGCGGGCCGCTTCAGTGCCAATGAAAAACGGCTCATCAATTGTGCCAAGGTGGACGTCAACCAGTTGATGCCCATCAAGTATTCCTGGGCCTGGGAACACTACCTCAACGGCTGCGCCAATCACTGGATGCCGACCGAAGTCCCCATGACCAAGGACATCGAAACCTGGCGGTCGGACAAGCTCACCGCCGATGAGCGGCGCGTCATCATGCGCAACCTCGGCTTCTTTTCGACCGCCGAGTCGCTGGTGGGCAACAACCTGGTGCTGGCGATCTTCAAGCATGTCACCAATGCCGAATGTCGCCAATACCTGCTGCGGCAGGCCTTTGAAGAGGCCGTCCACACCCACACCTTCCTGTATGTGGTGGACAGCCTGGGCCTGAACGAAGGCGAAGTCTTCAACATGTATCACGAAGTCCCCGCGATCGCCGCGAAGGACGACTTCGAAATGGAACTCACGGCGGAAGTTCTCGACCCGGACTTCACCACCGACAGCTTTGCCGGGGCCCAGACGTTCCTCAAGAACCTGATCGGCTACTACCTGATCATGGAAGGGGTGTTCTTCTACACCGGCTTTGTGATGGTGCTGTCGTTCCACCGCCGCAACCTGATGACAGGCATTGGCGAGCAGTTCCAGTACATCCTGCGGGATGAAACCATCCACCTGAATTTTGGCATCGACCTGATCAACGGCATCAAGGCCGAGAACCCGGAAC
>JBGSIP010000480.1:0-5681 GCA_041742495.1 Planctomycetaceae bacterium | reverse complement strand
ATCTCGGCACGCGCCGGAACAACGCTGGCCGAACTGGAAGCGGCGCTTGCCGAGCATGGCCAGTATCTGCCCTTTGACCCACCGCTGGTGAGTGCCGGAGCCACCCTGGGTGGCACGATTGGTGCCGGTCTGTCCGGATCGAACCGATATCGCTACGGCGGACTGCGAGACTTTCTGCTCGGCGCGCAACTGATGACCGGTCAGGGCGAGATCGCGTGGTTTGGGAGCCGTGTGGTGAAGAACGCCGCGGGCTTCGATCTGCCGCGGCTGGCGGTGGGGAGCTTGGGGCAATTTGGCATCGTGTTGGAAGCGACACTGAAGGTGTTTCCTCGGCCACGCTGTTTTGAGACTCTTGTTCTTAGGGCCGGATCGACCGACGAAACTTTGGCGCTGCTGCAGGGGCTGGACCGGCGTCCTGACGACCTCTCTGCGCTCGATGCGGATTCGTCCGGTCGGATCTACGTGCGATTTGCAGGCGAACCAGACTCTGTGCGTGCCCGTTGCGAACAGCGGTGGCAGGCACTCACGCCAAACGCCGACACGGAGCTCTGGCAGGGAAACATCGACGCCGAGTACTGGCGGGGCGCGCGTGACGGCAACTGGCTGTCTGGGAATACCTCCTCGGGGAACACTCAGTGGATCAAGGTGTCGACCAATCCTGCGTTGCTGCCGTCGTTCCTGCGGGCGTTTGAGCGACTTGCTCCGCAGGCCGGCTGGCGGGCCATCGCCGGCGGACATGCGTTGTGGATTGCGTGGCCGCAGCCACAGTCGCTGGACTTGCTGGATCGCTGTCTGCGGCAATTTGAGTTGCCGGGACTGGTATTGACGGGGACCGCAGTGTCGCCGTTCATTGGCCTGCATCGCTGGGGCGTGTTTGCTGAACGGATTGCTCTGGCTCTCGATCCACAACGGAAATTCCGACGATCGGCGATGTTCCACCCCACGTAACGCTCTGGCCAAGTCTGCAGCGCCGCGGAAGAGTGGCTGGCTCGACCGTGCGTCGGGATGGATGTGTCTGCTGAATGACAACCCGCTGAACCACTTCCTGCTGAATCGACCTCCATGTTGCATCAACTGCCAATTCAGGACTTGGGCCCGCGCGGCTCTGCGATGGGGGACGCCATCTCGCGCTGCGTGCACTGTGGATTCTGTCTACCGACGTGTCCGACTTATCGTGTGCTGGGCGAAGAGATGGACTCGCCGCGGGGACGGATCTTGCTAATGAAGGAAGTGCTGGAGGGGGGGCTTAAGGTTGAAGACGCGCAAGTTCACATGGATCGGTGCCTGGGCTGTGTCGCCTGCATGACCGCTTGTCCTTCGGGCGTGAACTATGGCGAACTGGTCACGTCGTATCGGGCGCACGCTGAGCCAATTCGACGGCGTTCGCTGCTGGATCGACTGACGCGGGCGATGATTCTGCAGACACTTCCCTATCCGGGACGTTTTCGCGCCGGGTTGTGGGCCGGGCGATTGGCGCGACCTCTGGCCGGCTGGCTACCGCAGCGGATGCGGGCGATGCTGTCGCTGATTCCCAAGCGCATTCCACCCGCAGAACGTCTCCCGACGCTGGTGCCTGCACGCGGCACCCGACGAGCGCGGGTCGCGTTGTTGTCGGGTTGTGCTCAGCAGGTGCTGGCTCCGCAGATCAATCGCGACACGATCTCCGTACTGGCAGCGCAGGGTGTCGAAGTGGTGATTCCGCCGGGGCAGCGCTGTTGCGGAGCACTGGCCGCCCACACCGGGGCGCTGCCGCAGGCTGTGCAACTGGCCAAACACAATGTGCGGGTATTTCCTCAGGATGTCGATGCCATTGTCACGAACGCCGCCGGTTGCGGATCGGGCGTGCATGAATACCCGCTGTGGTTGCGCAACGAACCCGAAGAGTCCCTCGCGCGCGAGTTTGCCCACAAGGTGATGGACGCCAGCCTGTTTCTGGACCGACTCGGGACCGTGGGGCGCTGGCGGCTGCCAGAACCGACGGTGGTGGCCTACCACGACGCCTGCCATTTGGCGCACGCCCAAAAGGTGAAACAGCCTCCCCGCCGCCTGCTGGCCGCGGTCGAGAACGTGGAACTGCGCGAAATTGAAGCGGGTGAAATCTGTTGTGGGTCTGCCGGGACATACAACATTGAACAGCCGGAGATTGCCGCGCAACTGGGCGCCGAAAAGGCTCGCTACATTCTGGCGACTGGGGCGCAGCGGGTGGCGATGGGCAACATTGGCTGCATGACGCAGATCGAAGCGAGTCTGGCACGCATCGCTGGCGCAGCAGCGCCCCGGGTGCAACACACGTTTTCGCTTCTGGCTGAGGCGATTGTCCCGGGTTGACGCCTGAGGGCCCTTCGGTGAGACTCGGGTCCGCACACTCGAACGCCTCTCGCTTCGCGGCCGGAATCGTGGTCCGCTAAGTGACGGGGAGATGTTTCACCGGCGTTTTGTGGAACTGGACGACTGATGAAAATTCGCGACGCTCTGTGGACGTTGTCTCTGGTGTCAGGACTGTGCGCGGTCTGGGCTGACCAGGCCGAGGCCCAGCAGCGGCCGCCGAATGTGGTCTTCATCCTGGTCGATGACTACGGCTGGCGGGATGTGTCCATCGAGGGGAGCACGTTCTACGAAACGCCGCACATTGACCGGATCGCCCGCGAGGGGATGCGCTTCACACGCGGATATGCCTGCTGTCAGGTCTGCAGTCCTTCCCGGGCTTCGATCATGCTGGGCAAGTACCCGGCCCGACATGGAATCACGGATTACATCGGTGCGGCCACAGGCACCGGTTGGAAACGCAACACCCGCCTGCTGCCCGCCAACTACCGCCAGCGGTTGCCCGACGCCGATGTGACCCTCGCAGAAGCATTCCGCGAAGGTGGCTATCGCACGTGCTTTGCCGGCAAGTGGCATCTGGGGGGCGAGGGATCGTTCCCGACCGATCATGGATTTGAATTCAATCGGGGAGGAAACGCCACCGGCAGTCCGCGCGGCGGCTTCTTTGCCCCCTTCGAGAATCCCCAATTGTCGGACGCTGAGCCGGGAGAATCGCTGCCGCTGCGATTGGGTCGCGAAACCGCCCAGTTCATCGAGCAGCACGCCAACGAGCCGTTCCTCGCGTACCTGTCGTTTTATTCCGTGCACGCGCCTCTGCAGACGACCGAAGCCTTGTGGAAGAAATACCGGGACAAGGCGGCTGCACAGCCAGAGCCCGAGGCGCGATTCATCGTGGACCGTACTTCGCCGGTCCGACAGGTGCAGGATCACCCGGTGTATGCCGGGATGGTGGAATCGATGGATGCCGCGGTTGGCATCGTGCTCGCCACGCTCGATCGCTTGCAACTGGCCGACAACACCATCGTCTGCTTCACCGCTGACAACGGCGGGGTTTCGGCCGGCGATGGCAAAGCGACCTGCAATCTCCCGCTGCGTGGCGGCAAAGGACGCCAATGGGAGGGGGGAATTCGTGAGCCGTATTACGTTCGCTATCCGCCTAAGGTGTCCGCCGGGTCCACAACCGCCGTGCCGGTCACAGGTGCCGACTGGTATCCGACACTGCTCGATCTGGCCGGGTTACCGCCGCGTCCTTCACAGCATGCCGACGGACAAAGTCTGGTGCCGGTACTCACCGGCGGCACGCTCCCTCCACGTCCGCTGTACTGGCACTACCCGCATTACGGGAATCAGGGGGGCGAACCGTCATCCATCCTGCAGGATGGTGACTGGAAGCTGATCCACTATTACGAAGATGGCCGCAACGAGCTGTACAACATTGTCACTGATGTCGGCGAACAGCAGGACTTGGCCGCCGCCCATCCTGACCGTGTGGCGTCGATGTGGCGACAACTCGAAGACTGGCTCGAAAGCCTCTCCGTCGAATACCCCGTTCCCAACCCCGCCTTTGACGCCTCCGAAGCAGAACGCGAAGCGGCGCAGACACGAACCAAAGTCCTGCAGCGCATGGAAGCCGAAGCCGCCGAATTCCTCTCCCCGACGTACGTCGGGCCCAACAACTGGTGGAAGTCCAAACCTCGTTAGGAGGGGTGTGCCTGCGTCCCCTGCAGGGGGTCTTTGACTGCGGCCCCGGGCTGGGCTGGGGCCTGAAGTGACCACGTGGGTCGGGGAAATGCCGGAGCATCCGGCGTGATCTGTCGCGGGAGAGTCGGGATCTGCGGGAAATAGCGAAGTTGGCTGTTGGACCTGTGGCAGTTCCGATATCATCCTTCTCGAATGAACGAGCGCTCCAGATCGCAAAGGATTTTCCACAACAAAGGACCGCATGTCGGATCTGTCGTTTCACGGCTATCAAACGGAAGGGTTCTTCGACGAACTCTTTGACGACAGGGGCCAGCCCCGCAATGCGGCACGACATCTGGTCGAAGCGCTGAACCGGTATTCAGCGTCGGACCTGACCCAGCGTCAGGCATCGATCGATCGAGCGTTGCTGCGAATGGGCATCACCTTCACGGTGTATGGCGATGATCAGGGGACGGAAAAAATCTTTCCGTTCGATCTGGTCCCCCGGATTGTGCCCGGTCATGAGTGGGCTCACGTGGAGGCTGGGCTGAAGCAGCGCATTCGGGCGTTGAATCTGTTCATCGACGATGTCTACAACGCACAGAAGATCCTCGACGACGGCATTATTCCGCGCGAGTTGATCGTCAAGGCCAAGTCGTTTCGCGAGCCCTGCCGGGGGCTCAAGCCGCCCCGCGGGGTCTGGTGTCACATCACTGGGACCGATCTGATCCGCGACAAAGACGGCGGCATCTACGTGCTGGAGGACAACCTGCGGTGCCCGTCAGGGGTGTCGTATGTTCTGCAGAACCGCCTGATCATGAAGCGGACGTTCCCGGAAATTTTCTCGGCGTCGCGCGTGCGTCCGGTGATTGACTACCCGAGCCATCTGTATGAGACGCTGTCGCAACTGGCGCCAGAACACATCTCTGAACCGACGATCGTGGTGCTGACTCCGGGAATCTACAACTCGGCCTACTACGAGCATTCGTTCCTTGCGCAGCAGATGGGGGTGGAACTTGTTGAGGGGCGAGACCTGGTCGTGAAAGACGGCTACGTCCATATGCGGACGACCAACGGTTTTCGCCGCGTCGATGTGATTTATCGCCGGATCGATGATGATTTCATCGATCCCGAGGCGTTTCGCAAGGACAGCATGCTGGGTGTGCCCGGTCTGCTGGAAGTCTATCGCCGCGGCCGCGTGGCGCTGGCCAACGCGCCCGGGACCGGGATTGCCGACGACAAGGTCATTTATGCCTTTGTCCCGGACATGATTCGCTATTACCTGAGCGAAGAACCGATCCTCCCGAACGTGCCGACCTATTTGTGTTCACGTGAGGCTGATCGCAAGTACGTGCTCAGTCACCTGTCAGAACTGGTCGTCAAAGCGGCCAACGAAGCCGGTGGGTATGGCATGTTGATTGGTCCGCATTCCACCAAGGAGCAGCAGGCGAAGTTCGCCGTGCTGATCGAGGCGGATCCGCGGAATTACATCGCCCAGCCAACGCTCTCGCTGTCGCGTGTGCCGACAATCTGTGGCGATCGGTTTGAAGGACGACACGTCGATTTGCGGCCGTACATCTTGTATGGCAAGAAGATCTGGGTGCTGCCCGGCGGGTTGACGCGGGTGGCGCTGAAGAAGGGTTCGCTGGTCGTGAACTCGTCGCAGGGGGGCGGGA
>JBGSIP010000479.1:0-2666 GCA_041742495.1 Planctomycetaceae bacterium | reverse complement strand
ATCGTCGTCTCCGACGGCTCCAGCGACGGCACGGACGACTACCTGAACGGGCTGCGTTCTGAACGAAACGTGCGCTACTTCTCGCAAGCCAATCAAGGCCCCGCGGCCGCGCGCAACTTCGGCGTGGATAAGGCCAAGGGTGAGTTCATCGTCTTCATCGATGATGACGTCGTGGCGCAGCCGCAGCTCCTGGCCGAGCACATGCGGGCGCATCGTGAGGCGGGGCGCGAGGTCGTCGTTGTCGGACCGCTGCTGTCCCCGGACGGCTTTGAGATGGCTCCTTGGGTACGTTGGGAGCAAGCGATGCTGATGAAGCAGTACAAGGCTCTCCTGGAAGGAATCTGGCAACCATCGCCTCGGCAATTCTACACCGGCAATGCTTCGGTTCGGCGCTCTCACATACTGGCTGCCGGCGGCTTCGATGAAAGCTTTCGCCGAGCGGAAGATGTCGAGCTGGCCTACCGTCTGGCGAACCGGGGCCTCGATTTTGCTTTCAATTCGGAGGCCGTTGGCCGGCACTTTGCCGAGCGCAGCTTTGAATCGTGGCTGGAGACCGCAAGAGCCTATGGGCGGAACGACGTTATTTTTGCTCGTGATCGCAACCAAAAATGGCTGCTGCCTGCGTTGGAGTCAGAGTTCCGCGAGCGTCACGCTCTGATCCAGTCACTGGTGTGCTTGTGCCGGGGGCGACCTCGACTGACCGCCATGGCAGGGCATCTCATGAAGCTCGCGGCGGGCGCAGCGACGCTGATCGGCGCCGAAAAGATCGAACAACGCGCCTATAGCGGCATATTCAATCTTCAATACTACAGTGGACTGCACGACGAGATGGACGACGCCCAATTCCTGCCTTGCAGAGATAAAGGCGCCCATCAACCCGGTTGAAGCGAGCCATCTTGAAGGCCGGGCACATGCGCCTGCTCGTCACTCGACATAGCGCCAAAGCCCCGCCTGCCAGTTCGCTGTCACGATAATGTAGTTTTTGCCATCGAAGACTGTCGCGGACTGCGCTGCACCCATCGCCATTTCCGGTGGCGTCTGACTGCGCACCCAACCGGATACACCCGGGGCCGGAGCTGTTTGCAGATTTGGGTCCAATTTGCAGCCCTGGCACGCCCACGCATACATTGAGTAGATCCTCTTGGGCGTGGCGAACACTATGGCTTGGTGAGTATTACTGCCGACGTGGGTCCAACTCTGACCAAAATCGGTGCTGCGAAGGACACCGGGGCCAAGACCTGAATAAATGCCCGGCATGAACACTGCGCCGCTGGCATCCTGATAGATTTGCATCTGTCCATGCGGATGTTCGTTGCTGTCGACGAGGGCCCACGTGTTCCCACCGTCCGCCGTCCGCCAAGTACCGATCTTTCCGCCCGTGCCCTCAGCCGTCCACAGCCATGTCTGCGCGGTCGTCGTGGCATTCCCGGTGTTGATGAAGAAGCTGGCGCCGGTACCGCCGCCCTGCTTCATACCGGGCGCCATCGGCGCCTCGGTCCAGGTGAGCCCCCCATCCCGGCTTTGAACGATCATGCTGAAATGATGCCCACTCATGAGCAAGTGATTCGGATCGTAGGGATTGACCACGGGGGGGTAGAAGTCTTGGCGGTCGCGGCTAGGCCCCACTCTGTGTTTTCTCCAGCTCACGCCACCATCCGTGGACTTCCAGAACCCCATTCCCGTACCGCGAATACCCGCGGAATAGAGTATCGGCGGCTGCCCATCGGGGCCTCGCGCGATGGTCAGCCCTCCTGCTCCTTTGACTCCGGCACCACCGGCTCCAACATTGATCGGGCCAGTCCACGTGAGCCCAAAGTCGACCGACTTCCAGACGCCCTGACAGTTGAATTGAGTGTAGAGGTCAGAGGGTCGCGCCGGATCGGCGACCATAGTGATCGTCCCGAAGTTATCGCAGTCGAGCTTGTTCGTAAGATCGGCATTGGCAGGCGTGACATTGACCCACTTCCCGCGACGTTCATCGGATATCGCAGGTGAAACGAAGAGAGTGATCAGCACCCCCAAAGCAAAGAGAGCTTTCCGCATCTGGAACCCTGAATGTTCAGTCTCCGGAGGAGACAATTCCGATGGACAATGAATAGGTCAGACCGTTCTGTCCAGCATCCGCAGAGAGATCCAGGAGCTTGGGCTCGGGGTGCAGACGACCCCGCAAGCGACATCCGGGCTCTGCATCCTTTGCTGACACGACCCTGCCATGCGACCCTTCAGGGCGGGCCCGCCGACGCGATTGCATCGTGCACGATCTTGGTCAGGCGCTCGACATAGCGATCGAGATTCATCTCGCGCTCGATTAAGCTCCGGCCATTGGCACCCAAGCGCTCCGTTTCCTTCGGCTCGGCCAACAATCGGACGATCTCTGTGCGCAGCGCTGGCGCGTCGCCTGCAGGCACGTAGCGCCCGTTCTCACCATCCGTGACGACGTCGGTCTGGCCGGGAACGCGAGAGCACACGACCGCTCTCGCCATGGCCATGGCTTCCAGTATCGCGGTGACGCCAGCTTGAAAGTTCACATCCTCCAACGGCATGACGATGAAGCGGCTGTCGGCATAGAGCTGCCGCAAGTCGTATTGCGTGAATTTGCGCACCGTGACATTGGCGGGGATGCTTTGGCCTTCCATGCCGCCCTCGCGCTTGGACCATGGGGAGGC
>JBGSIP010000478.1:0-11860 GCA_041742495.1 Planctomycetaceae bacterium | reverse complement strand
GCTGCGCACATCCCAGGCTCACCAGGGCGGCGAGGCCAACTGCCAGCGGGCTCCACTGCAAACAGAACGATCGTCGCGGTGCCTGCCGTCGCATTTGCGGAGCCTGCGTTCGCGCGGACATTGAATGCATGCCGTCTCTTTCTCAAGGTCCTGATCCCGCTGCCAGCCTCACCGCCACCGGGCCGCGGCCTGGGGCGTGGTCTGGGCAACTGGCGATGATTGAGCATCTGGCGTTGCCGCAAGCGGGCTCGATCTGGAGATCGTAGTCAGGAATGAGAGCGAAGTCCGCCGGCAGGTTCGTCGTCGGCGCGACAATTTCGCGTTTTGGCGAGGACTAGGACGACAAAGGAGTCTGGCAGAATCGTCTCGTCAAACGCAAAACAGCCGGCAGAGGGATGGCCCTCCGCCGGCTGTCTGGATGAATGGACGCTTTTTTCTCTGCGTCACGAATGAGTAGCGATGAACCACTCACGCGAACTCATGGATGCGAGGAATTCGCCTGACCGGAAATCGGTGGGATTCCATGAGATCTTGTGTGGCTCGATCACTTCATGAAGAAATCGCTGGGGCCCTTGTGCGTGTAGTAGGGCGGAACGATGACACCGCCAGGAGCACCCTGCGGCGGGTAGCTCAAATTGGAGGGCGTCCGCACGGCATACGTGTGGTGGTGATGGACCGACAGCGGGCAGTTGCCCTGACACTGTTGGCCACCGTACTGCGGCGGGCACATGTCACCCTGCGGGCAATAACCGCCGTGACCCATCGAAGCTTGCGGATAGATCGTTGGTTCAGCACCGCGTTGGACGTGCGTCCCTTCGAAATGTTCGTAGGCCATGCCCAAGTGTTCCTGATGGTGGGCATACAGCGGGCCGCCGGCGTGATGATAGCCACCCGCTGGCTGGACCTGCGGAGCACCGGCAAAAGGGCTTTGGGCACGAATCACGCGGGGCGCCAGCGTTTGGATGGAACGCACGGCTGGAGCGTCCGTGGCGGGTTCACTGGCCACGGGTGCTTTGGCAAATGGGGCCTGGGCAAATCCCGTGGAGGCCGTCAGCGCCACGAGGGCGGCTGCCATAGACAATTGCAGTCGAATCATTTTGAGTCTCCCTCGGCGGCGGCCCGCAAAGGTCGCTGCGCTCGGTCACGGTCCCAGTCAGAACAAACGGCTTCCGGATCAGCGTCCGGTTACCCACGGCGATGACAACGCTCGCCTGAGGGCACGCAGAGGTGTCCGCCGCGTTCCTCGGTCTTATCGGCAGATCAACCGTTGAAACTGGCATAAACTCGATAACTGTTACGCACGGAACATGAGAACTGATCGTCAGACCTTGCAGCACCTGCCCCGTCCGCAATAAATTATCCAGAGTGACATGACCCGTGCGTCGGCTGTAAGTGATTGATTCCCATAGCGTTAGCCGCTGCCGGTCCACCCACGGAGGGAGCTTCGCGTGTTTATTTCTGTGTCTACGGGCTGTGTTCGCGACTTGCCGGTCGATGAAGCGTGCAAACTGCTGACGGAGCTGGAGTTCGACAAGTACGAGTTGCAGCTCACCACAGAGTCCGCAGATTTCCAGCCCGGAGTGGTGCTGGCCGATCCCGAGGCGATGCTCGTGAAGCTGCACAAAGCGTCGCGACTCTCTCCCATCGCGATTGACCTCGACGAAGATGTTCCCGCCGAACAGTTTGAGCAGGTCAACAAGCTGGCCAAGGGCTTGCGGATCGCGCAGATCTCGCTCCCGTCGTCGCCGCTGGGGACACCGTTCAATGAAGAAGTCGATCGCCTGAAAGATCGCGTGTCACGCGCCAACCAGGCGGGGACCCGGGTTTCGATTCGTACGGAAGTTGGCACTCTGGCGCAGGACGCGCACACTGCCGTCGAACTGTGTCGTGCCGTCAAGGGGCTGGGACTCACGCTCGATCCCAGCCACTATCTATGCAACCCGCTGGGTGAACAGCCGCTGGAGATTTGCTACCCGTTCGTCTACCACGTGCACTTGCGTGACAGTTCCACGGCCGATTTGCAAACGCAAGTGGGGCTGGGAGACATCGACTTTTCAGCGATGATCGCCGCACTTCGAAAACGCCAGTACCGCGGCGGGCTGTCGATCGACGTGAACCCCTCCAAAATTCCCCCCGATGCGCGCGGGCTGGAGTTGCGAAAACTGCGCATGCTGGTCGATTCGCTGCTGTAGCACTGTCCAAACACGGCCCGGTCCGTGAGGCGCGTCACGCGGCGCCTCAGTTTGTCGGCGCGGTACCGACGTGGTAACGAAAGCGGCCATTGGGGGCTGCATCGCCATACGTCCAGAAATCGACCGGATCGTCACTGACCATGTGGTCTGACCATTTGAAGCCAAACGCGGGCCGCACGTAAGACGGCTCGCCGCTGGCGGACGGTGTCGCGCTGAGCCCGAGATGTTTTCGGGGTACCCGGATTTCGATGTACGCCCCGTCCACCCGCACCGGCACTTCGGCGATCGCCGACCAACGGCCATCGGCCCCATACCGACAAAGCGTCATCGTGTTCCCAGCCGGCTGCAAGTTCTGCACACGAAACTGAAAGCCAGACCAGTCGGGGCTGCGGGTCTCTTCCGGCGGCGGAGTGGGATTCTCGACGCACAGCCAGACATTCATCCACGTGGCCCCGCCTGATACCTTCGCAGTGATCGGTTCACGCGTGCGGGCATAAATGGCGACGTCTGATTCGTCACAGGCCAGCCGCGCCGATACAAAATCGTTGCGACCCGTGTCATGTTCGTAACGCAAGTCGGCCAAGCCTCGGCTGTGACGATTGATGGCGTCGTGGCTTTCGTCCGCAAAGGCGGGAGCGAGCTGTTCCCAGGCCGCCAGATCTGCGGGGATCTGGGCGGGGATCTCGTTCCACGTCGGCGGTACAGGCGCCCCCTTGAAGCGGCGGATGCCATCCACCAGATGGTAGTAGTAGGCATCGCGATAGAAACCTTTGGCTGGTTCAATGTCGCGGTTGTACTCCGCGTTGTAGGCGTCGATGAACCAAGGATCGCCGGGCTGAATCTCGCGCCCGGCATAATTCTTCACACGGTCTTGGCCGTATTGGTAGCGCTGCGCCATCCACTCGTTCCATTGCGTGACCAGAATGACCTGTGGATCGAGCTCCAGCGCCCGCCGCCACTGGTCTTCAAAGAACAGGCCCTCCGCAGTGCGCTCTGTCCCCGGTGCCGGCGTCTGCGCGTTGGTGTAGCTTTTCCCCTGACTGTTCACCGGGTGTGAGGCGGTAGAAACGCTCACGAATTCCACCTGATTGCGATCGGTGGACCAGCCCCCTGTTTGCGGATGGGCCTCCAGCCACGGCCACTGGTTCTGGCCCGGTTGCCACGCCCACGATTCCCGTACGGTGAATCGTTCGCGGTCCGCGGCGGAGATGTCATCGGGATCGGCGAGCATCAGCGGCTTGCCGTCCCACAAGAACCAGTGTTCTGCGTACCGGCGGGGTTCGTACAGCACTTCGACCAGTCTCCGTACGACGCGGTCCGATCGACTATGGGTGAGGAATGCCACCTTCATTGTCGGCTGGCCGCGCGCAGCGCGCTCCGACATGACCTCCAGCAGTTCTAGATACACGTCGTCATAGGTCCGACCGTTGGTCACATCAAAAAACAGCGCGTCGACGCCCGCATCCACGAGCATCTGCATATGACGCTCCAAGATCCAGCGGTCTGGCTGGCGATAGAAGCCAAACTGCGGCTCGCCCCAGAAGTGAAAGGTGCCCGGGGCCCCCCACGCCGGATGCTTCCAGTCGTGCAGGGCGGCAGGATGAGCGGCAATGATTTGCGACAGGTCGTGGGCCACCTCGGCATCGTGCTGACCGTGCCACAGATAGTAGAAGATGGCAACTTGTCGATCGGAGCGTGGCGCGCGGACCTGAAACCGCAGATCTCCGCCCAGAGTCACTGGGCGATTCAAGTGATCGGTCGCTGCCCAGGTGGCCGCAGTTGATGTCGCGGAAGAAACCGCTTGCGTTGCCGGCGGTTCGGCCTGCACGAACCCATTCCCCAGAACCATCCAGGCTGCGGCGCACACGACGATGTTCTGTCCGAGATCGCGTCTGTTTGCGTTCGGCCGCTGACCTACGGGATTGATTTCAGCGCAGCGCGTTGACGATCCAACTGGCATGTCGCAAGGTCCACAGGCGGGGTCGTGGGGCAGGGGCGCGAATCAATCAGGCGGCAGCGAGAGTGTTCACGTGGAGGCAGGCAGCGGCCGCTTATCGTAGGTCGATCGGAGTGCGCCGGCAACCGATCCGCAGAGGGGCTGTCCCGACGGACCGTCTGAGAATCCAACCTCGACCGGCCACTAAGGCTGGCCGGCAGGCTCCTCGGCGGCTTTCCCCTTGCCTTTGCCTTTCCCCTTGCCGGCTTTCGCTTTGCCGGGACTGGCGGCGGTCGTGGGGGCGTACGCAGGATTCACTTCGGTGGGCAGCATGGCCTCCGTGGAATCGATCCACGCCAGCAGTTCATTCAGCAGTGCTTCGCGCTGCGCGGGATTCTTCAAGGCGAGGTCATTGCGTTCGCCGATGTCCGTTGACAGATCGTAAAGTTCCACCGCGTGGTTGGTCTCCAGTGCCGCCCGGCCCCCGTCGAGTTGCCATTCCTCGTGATACAGATAGAGCTTCCAGTGTTGCCGATTGATCACGCTCACGGGTCGCGTGCGGAACACCGGATCGCGTCCGCGGTTGACGGGGCTGTCGAGATATCCCGGAAAGTGCCAGAAAATTGACGAGCGCTGCAGAGCACCCGTTTGCGTCAGCAGCGGCAGCAGGCTTTCGCCATCGAGAATTTTGCCCGCCGGCACACTCGCGCCAGCAGCCGCGAGAAACGTTGGGAAGAAGTCGACGTTGATCACCGGCACATCGCAGCGCGATCCCGGTGCGACCTTGCCCGGCCACCGCACAATGAACGGCTCTCGAATACCCCCTTCATGGTAAGACCCCTTGTTGCCCCGCAACGGCTCCTGCGAGGACTGCGGAGTGCCGCCGTTGTCACTGGTGAAGGCCACCAACGTGTTGTCGGCCAGTCCGAGCGACTGCAGGTGATCGAGCAACTCTCCCACGCCCGTATCGAGTTCCTTGACACAGGCGGCATACAGCGGGTTGCCGTGCTGGCTGCCGGGGGTCTTCTGCTCGAATTCCGTGAGCGTTGGCTGCCGGGCCTGCAGTGCCGAGTGAATGGCGTGATGGGCGACGTACGCGAAGAACGGCCGATCGCGATTGGCAGAGATAAACTCGCAGGCGGCATTCGTGATCGTGAAAATCCCCTTGGGATCGTCATTGACCGCTCCGCCGCGAGAGTTGTGGTCCATCACCACATCAAAGCCCTGCTCACCGGGCTCGCAGCCATCTTTACCGCTCAGGTGCCACTTGCCAAAGATACCCGTGGCATAACCGGCCGCCCGGAGCGCATCGGCCACGCAGATCTCTTCTGGAGCCACACCGCTGCGATTCTTGATGGGCACCAATCGCTGCATTTCCTTGGGACCGCGATCCGTGCTGCCCACGGCATACACGTGATGACGGGGCGTGTACTGGCCAGACATCAGGCAGGCCCGGCTGGGCTGACAGTTGCCCGCCGCCGAGTATCCGGCGGAGAACACCATGCCCTCCTGGGCCAGTCGGTCGATACGCGGGGTTTCGTAGAAATCGGTTCCCTGATAGCCGACATCTTTCCAGCCCAGATCATCCGCAAAGATCAGAATGATGTTCGGTGGTGCCGCGGACGAGACCGTCCCACACACCGCCAGCAGCCCACAGGTGAAGAGTGTGCTGAAGAGTCTGATGAACGGTGCCGGTTTGCGGATACCAATCGCCATGGAGTGCTCCGTGTCAGTAACGAACGCCGAACGGGAAGATTGATCAACGAAAAAGAACCAGAGTCACACGAGGCGTCAATCATCTTTGTTGGCCGGCTGTTTCTTCCGAGTGCCTTTCTTGGCGGCACCCTTTTTGCCGCCCGCCTTGCGAGCGTCCGCTTCCGCCTGTTGCGCCTGCACATATGCGGCGAGGACCGCAGGCTGATCGCGCTGTTCAAAAATGGGCAACAGCGGATCGCCAGTCTTCGTCATCCACGCGGTCAGTTGGTCGCACAATGCCTTGCGCTCTGCCTGATGAGCCGCCGAATCAATCAGATTGACCAGGCAGTCAGGATCATGTTCCACGTCGTACAGTTCTTCGACCGTGCGATGTTGATAGACGTCCAGCCGAGCCGCCAGTTCGCCACCGCTATTTGCCAACTGATTCAACCGGCGGAACGTCGGCGTGCCTGTCGTCGCCGTGGCCATCACCCGTTTGCCATCAGACCACGGATTGAAGATGTACAACATCTGACGGGTTTGGATAGCCCGCATCGGATCGCGTGAACCGCCGGAGTTCTCGTTGTATTCCTTGACGACGAAATCGCGATCGGCCTGTTCCTCGCCGCGCAGGGTGGCAGCGAACGAGCGGCCGTCCATGGTGCCCGGATGCTTCACGCCGGTGATCTCCACTAGCGTGGGGAGCAGGTCCACCGCCGAGACCATGTGCCGGCGATCGACCGAACCGGGCTCCGTCACTCCCGGCCAGATCACCACCAGCGGTGTGTGCGTGCTGTGGTGATACAACTGCGTTTTGGCAAACGGCAGAGGCATGCCGTGGTCGGACAGAAAGACAATCAGCGTGCGATCCTGTAGCCCCGAGGCCTGCAAGCGCGACAGGATCTCGCCCACGCAGTCATCCCCCCGCCGCACCGACGAGTAATAGTGCGAAAGTTCCTTGCGGACGACAGGATCGTCAAACAGGAACCCTGGTACGGGGACGTCGTCAGGCGTGTAAGTCCGCGAGGGGACGTGTGCGTCGGGAATCGTCTCGCCCGTCTTGCCTTCCGCATAGAACGGTTTATGCGGATCGGAGACGTTCATCACAATGCAGAATGGCTGCTGCGCCGCACTGGCTGCGTCGAGGGCAGCCTGCATGGACTCCCCATAGCTGGCAGGATCTTTGGGATGCCGTTGCCGGCCGCTGGCATCCACATCGAGCACGAGGTCCCACGAATACGGTGAGTAGGGCGTCGAGTGGGGCACCTTGCCACGAATCGCGGTGAAGTAACCGGCGTCATTCATCACATCGCAAAGATGCGCATGTTTCGCCGAACGCACCTGATAAAAACCTTCGACCCCGTTGTTGTGCGGATACATGCCCGACCACATCACGTTGCGGGAGGGCATGCAGTTGCCCACTTGAACGTGAGCCATTGCAAAGCGCCGTCCCATCGCGGCCAGCCGGTCCATGTGGGGCGTGCCATCGGCCAGAGGACAGCCAAACGCCCCCACCGAGTCGGCGCTCATGTCATCCATCGTGATGATCAGCACGTTCAGCGGATCCGCGGCCGCAACAGGCGTCATCGTCGACCATGCGGCAGCCACGACAAAAACAGCACTTAGCAGGAGCCAGCGCATGGCAGGTCCTCGGCAAACAGGAGGAAATTGGGAAGGGACGGCAAAATCGCGTCACGGCGGAGCCCATCGAGCGTACCGCCGCCGTCGACAAGGTGAAAGGGTCGCCAGTTTGAGATTCGTTGGCAGTCAGTGGACGGGTGATTCGTCTGGAAAACTTGCAGTTCCGGCAGGCGTCTGCAGCCCGCCGTTGACGAGCGTGGACGCGAGTCGGTAAGAGCCAGCCCCGCCCCCCAAGTCGTGCGGCCATCCCGCCGCCCCTGCCGGTCCGTTGCTGGTTTTTCCCGGCGGACTTCTGCGGGACCTGTCCACTGCGAGCCGGTGTTCTCGTGCCTCCGACGCCTGCCAAATCTGATCTCGATCATCCGCCGGAACCCGCCGCGCGGAAGCGGCTGGGACTGTTGACCTCCTTCGGTGCCATGTTCGGGGTGAGCATCGTCGTGGGAGCCGTGTTGACGTTTAGCATGCGCCCCCCCGCTCTGAGCGAATACGACCGGGTGGTCCTCGCCCGAGCGGCCTTGGATGCTCATCAGGACCACGAAGCAGTGGCCATCATCCGTCCGCTGGTCGCGGACCCACCTCTCGATCCCCGGATCGGTGGGACCGTGGAATACATCATCGGGACGATTGCCTTTCGCGATACCGCCAAGCTGTCTGGCGGAGCCCGGCTGGCGGCGTTTGAACGCGCGCGGGCGTATCTCGAAGCCGCCCATCACAAGGCGGTCCCCACAGAGACCCTCGGTGACTGGAACTATGCCATTGGCGTCAGTTGTTTCGAACTGGGAGATCTGCATCAGGCGTATCTGCATCTGGAAGAGGCGCTCACGTATTTCCCGGCGGGCCATGACCGGCTGTTCGAACTGCTGGGCCGCTGCTACCTGAACCCCAATGTCGTCCCCATGGCACGCCCCAACGATCCACAATTGCGGCGCGAACAGTTGCAGCAGGCTCGCAAGTTCTGCGATGGCGCGCTCCAGCAAGCCGGCGACTCCGACTCTCGTCAGTTATTGACGCTGTCCGTGGAAATCGCGTTGAATATGGAAGACCACGCCCGTGCCACCGCGGATTTATCCGCGCTCCGGGCCGCCGGTGAGCGGTTTGCAGCAGACGATTCCGTCATTGTCCGCCGGCTGGCGGAGCAATCGGTCATGGTCATGGAAGCCCGGCTGGCATTCTCGCAGCAGGACCAGGCAAGAACGCAGTCCATTCTGCAGGCCATCGACGACGACCGCGTGAGTCTCGAGCGCGCCGAAGCACGCGCCGCCAATCTGCTGCGAGGTCGGGCGGCCGAGCTGCGCGGAGACTGGGATCTCGCCATGAATTCGTATCGACTGGTGGGTGTCCCCAGTGACTCCGACGAGGGCTTTGTCGCCCAGCTCAAGCTCGCCCGTATTCTCAACGAGGAAAAGCGTCAGATCGAGCAGTCCTACGAATTGCTCCGCGACCTGTTGCGGCTGTATGCCCGTCGTCCCGAGATGTTCTTCAACCAATACCTCAGCGCGGAAGACATCCGCCGGGAAGTGCGACAGGCGTGGCGCAGTTGGCTGGAACTGGGAGAGTATGACTGGGCCGTGCGGCTCGCCGAACAATTGACGCCGCTGTTCCGTACCGACGAATCCATCGAACTGACCGCCGCGGCCACGGTGAAAGCTGCGGAAGCCGCCCAAGCGCACTACGACCGTCTGCCGTTCGCAGCCCGCGCCGCGTTTCGCGAAGAAGTCGCCGACGCGTGGCGACAAGCGGGGCAGGCCTATGTCCGGCTGGCAAATGAACGGCGGACGCAATCCAACTATGCCGATGCGCTCTGGCAGGCCGCCGAACTGCTGCGCCGCGGATACGACTATCAAATGTCGCTCCGCATGCTCGATGCCTTCCTGGCCACGCAGTCCCGCGAATTGCTGCCGGTCGCGCTGGTCCGCCGGGGAGAACTGCTCCTTGATATCGACCCCTTCCTGACCGAAGACCAGTTGGAAACCGCGGCCCTCATCTTTGAAGACGTGGCGTCCAAGTACCAGCGCAGTCCGGCCTCCTTTACGGCCCGCGAAGCACTCGCCCGCGTACGCTTCGAGCAAGGACGTATCGACGAGGCGATCGCGGGCTGGCGCAGCATTCTGGCCAGTGGCGAGCTCGACCCCAAGGCCCGCGAATGGAGCGCATCCCTGTTTGCCATCGGCCGGTCGCTGTTACAGCGGGCAGAAATGCGACAGGGTGAACTGGCCCGCGCGCGCGCGGAGTTCACAGTGGAAGAGGTCCGTACTCTGGAGCGCGGCATCACGGAGGAAATCCGCGAGGCCCACTTGCGACTGGAAGAATTCCTGATTCGCGCCCCGCAAAGCGATCAGGCGATCGAAGCCCGCTGGTATCTCGCCCGCGCACTCAAGTTGCAGGCCGAGAGCTTTGCCCGGCAGCGCGACGAATCGGAAACTGTCAACGCGAAGATTGAACTGGAAAAGGAAATCCAGCGGCTGTTGACTCGCGGCGTGCGTGAGTTTGACGAACTCAAGACGTTGCTGCTGCCGCTGCAGATCAGCGACCGGCTGCCGCCGCTCGAAACCCGTATTCTGCGCGACTCCGTTATCGAGCCAGCCCACCTGTACTTTGGATTGTCGCGATTTGAAACCGGCACGGATTCGCTCAAGGAATCACTTGATCGCTATCGGGCTGCGGCCAACTATTACCCCCGCGATCCGCTGGTGTTGCTCTCCTACTATCAGATGGCGGCCTGCTTTGACCGACTGGGACGCGAGAAGGAAGCCCGCAGTCATCTCGAACAGGCGCGCATCCTGCTGCAGCAGATTCCTCCCGAGGCCTTCACCGTCGAACGATCCGCGTATTCGCGGGACGAATGGCAGCGGCTGCTGGACCGTGCCGTCGAAGGGCGACAGTCCGCCGACCCCGGCAACATTTTGCCCACCGCCGCCACGAGTGCCCCTTGAGATTGCAGTCGCTGTTGTCTGACTTGTCCACGTGTGTTTCACCCTGCAGTGCCGACTCCCCCTGTTTCCGGTTTGGCGATCCAGATGACCATGACGCAAATGTCGACGCAAGCCCCGGCCCAGGCGCCACCGATCTCGTCCGCCGAAGATCTGGTGCTGTGGGCACGGCGGCGCAGGGAGTATGTGCGGCAGATCAAATCGCTGGCGGAACTTTCCGCCGACTACGTCGCCCAGCAGCGGCTCACGGAACTCGTCGATGTGCTCGCCGCCAAGCAGCAGCTCGTCGACGCCTATCAGAGTCTGGCCGGACAGTTCGCGCGGCACGTCGATCTCTGGCGACCGCATCTGACCGCAGCGCAGGCCGCAGCCTGCCGAGCCTGGAATGCCCAGGAGCGTGCGGACATCGACGACATTCTCTCTAGCGATGCCCGGCAGACGCAGTTGCTATCCAGCCAGCGTGAAGCGACCCGTCACCAGCTAGCGCAGGTCAATGGCGGGCACCACATGCTCCAGACCTATCGCGACGATACTCACGTCGGCAGCGGCCTGTTGGATGTGGATCAATAACCGTGAGCGCGGACGGGAGCACCCTGTTGATGAATTCAACAGATTGCTCGCGCCGAGTCGAGTCCCCTGCGAGGTCTCTATCATGCTGGAAAATTTCTTTCAGTCTTCCTCCGTCCCCCTGCTGGAGCAAGTGGCGAAGTTCGCCGAACGGCGTCAGGCGGTACTGGCGGGCAACGTCGCCAACTTCGACACCCCCGGCTATCAGCGACTCGATCTCCCCGCCAACGATTTTCACGAAGCTCTGCGACTGGCCATTGCCGACCAGCATCGTGGCAATTCTCCACAGTCGCTGCTCCCCAGCCAACACGGTTTGTCGTGGCCAGAGTCGATCCAGGAACGGCTGCCAGCACGAGCCGCCAGGTTTGACAGCAGTTTGTTTCAGGCCCGCCCCGCTGCTTCAGGGAACGTGAACTTTCGCGACCAGAACAACCGCAGCGTCGAACAGGAAATGATGGAGTTGCAGAAGAATTCCATGTTGCACGGCTTCGCGGTCGAGATGATGCGGGCCCAGATGGGCACGCTGCAGGCCGCCATCAGCGAACGGCCATTTGGCTAACAGCCCGTTGAACCACCACAACCGGAAGCAATTGGGAGCGCCTTGGGCTTCGCCCGTGTCGTATGTTGCCAGGTGAGAACAACACTGGCCTGGCCAGTGCCGAATTTCAAGTAGATGCGCACACGGCACCGGCGAAGCCAATGGCACTCGGAATTGCGACACTCCGGCTGACCGCCGTTCACATTTCATCCACCACTCCCGCGCCAGTCATTCTATTCGACCGAGGTCACCTCAGGAGTCCGACTCATGTTTCAGTCACTGGATATCAGTACCAGCGGGCTGGTCGCGCAACGGCGGCGCATGGATACGATTGCCGAGAACATCGCCAACGCGCGCACCA
>JBGSIP010000477.1:0-3875 GCA_041742495.1 Planctomycetaceae bacterium | reverse complement strand
GTTCTCGCAAATCCACTCATACGCGGCCGGCCCGTCATCCACGAGGAACGCCACGTGCTGCGCGCGGCCGTGTCGATTCTCCGGACTCAGTGGATTTCCCGCTGGCGGCGACTGCTCATGTTCCAGAATCAGATGGATCAGCGTTTCCCCCGCCTGAAACCAGCACCCCTGAAACGTAAACGCAGGCCGAGGAACCTCTTCCATGCCGAGAATGTCGACATAAAACTGCCGGCTGACCGCCAGATCCCGCACCACCAGGGTGATATGGTCAATCTGCGAAACACGCGGGTGATCTTCAGTCACGCCAATCCCTTTCCCAACGACGTCGTCTCATGGCGAGCCACGTCCGCGGACAACGGGCTCCCAAGGCCCCGGCAGCCGATTCCCCGTTCGCGAAATTGGCAAATGGGGCACTGCGGGAGGATTTTGCTCAAGAACGGGATTGTAACGTGCCGATCTCCTGATCAAAGCGGGACTGCGCGCCGGCCCGGGCGCGGCCCGAGGAAACCGACCCTATGGCGAACTTCGCGTCCGATTTTGCAACTCAACTCGCCCAGCAGGTGGCCGCCCAGACGGAGGCCATCGCGGGCTGCTGGGAACGCTGCTTCGAACAACTCCCCACGCTGGTCGTCGCACCCGCCGCGCCGTGGGCACCAGGCACCGCCGACGTTCCCGACCAACCCGGCCTGCTGATCACGCTGGTGGTCGATGCGGGTTGCGTGCTGGTCGCCATTCCCGCTCGCAACATGCCGGGCTGGTACGCCCAACCGGACGAAACGCAGGCGTCACGGCTGGGCACCATCGGCATGGAATTGTCGATGTGCGTGCTGCCGGAAGAGTTCATGACCGGCGACTTCTCCCAGTTGCGCACGCACGATCTGCAAGCCTCCTGCGAGACCGCCGCCAGCCTGCCGCAAACCGCCGTTATCCCCTTGTTCGAGAATCCCGGCGACGATCCCCTGATGATCGTCATTGGCCCCTTCACGTCACCCCCACAGGCCATCACCGCCACGCCTGCAGCCGCCACAAGTCCCGCCACGCCAGGCCCTGCTGCCACGCCTGCTTCTCCTGCAACCATGTCGGCCGCCTCAGCGACCAACGACCACTCTGACTTGCAGAGCGGTGACCCTGCAGTGCCTGAGGCCGACTTGCAGGAAGAGCGTCGGCAACACCTGCTGCAGCAGATCGAGCGTATCCGCCGACTGATGCCGCTCAAGGTCAAGGTCTCCGTCCGCCTGGCTGAACGCCGCGTGGAACTGCGGCAGTTACTCAACGTGACCCCCGGGGCCATTCTGCAGTTCCCCAAGCAGTGCGATGAACTGCTGGACCTGTACGTCAACAACCAGTTGTATGCCCGTGGCGAAGCCGTCAAAATCGGCGAAACATTTGGCCTCAAAATCAACGAACTCGGCTCCTCGCAGCAACGCGACACCGGTGTCCTGATCGTGTGATCGGCATTCCCGGCCGCTGCCTGGTTGCGATGTGCAAGCCAATCCCTCGCACTCCGTAGGTCAGGCTGCGTCTGACGCCATCTCGCTATCGAGTCGCTAAGTAAGTCAGCCCCCCCATGGACGGGTGAGTGACGCTTCTCAAACATCTCCGTGACTTTGTGGCTCTGTGAGATCATCTGTCCTGTCACGAACAACAAGGTTCTCACGGAGGCACAGAGCCACGGAGAAAGACTCGGTAGACTGTCGACCAGGCTGTGCCCGACGAACGAAGTACCAACGGCCGTCCGACGAATGAGTCGAGTTTGACTCTCGCGTCAGGCACAGCCTGACCTACTGGTCCGTCTATCACTAAATGTCAGGCATCGTTAGGGTCACGTGAGGTGCCACTGCTGGCTTGTCCCACAACTGTCCGGCTATAAGTCGAAGAGTGTCAACTGCTTACAGCTACTGATGTCTGAGTTTTGGTGGAGTGTCGCTGAAAACACTGTTTTTAAAGGGGGTTTTCTCGAACAGTGTCATGCTGAGAATCTGCAGGATTTCGGACATGCTGCGTTCCACCTGCAGTTCGTGTTTGATGATGGCCACCAGCACGTAGGTGCTCACTGCGATCCAGATTTGCGTCTTCATCGCGTTGGGTGTGTTGCCCAGAAAGTGTTTGATCCGCAGGTGCTGCTTGATCCATTTGAAGAACAGTTCGATCTCCCAGCGTCGCCAATAAAGTTGCACGATGACGGCCGCCGGCAGATCGAGCTGATTGGTCAGGAATAGAAACCGACGCCCCGTCTGTTCGTTCAGGAACGTGACTCGACGCAGCCGGTCGGGATACTTCGCGACCGTGCGGCGATCTTTGAAACGTACGATCTGATTGCTCCGCAGGCCATGGGCGGAATCGATCGATCGCGACTGGAGTCGTCGAAACGTCAGATTGCGTTTGCCGCGCACAATGAAGAAGGCGCCGGCCCGGTGAAAGCGATGCAAGCGTCGGTAGTCGTTGTAGTCGCGGTCCATGACATAGACAGCGCCCGGTTCGACAGGCACCTCGTCGAGTAGCACGCAGTCCCGCAGTTTCGTGCTGGAAAACCAGAGAAAACTGGGGATATTGCCGCGCAGGTCGAGCAGCGTATGCAGCTTGATCGCGGCAGAGTCGCGTTGTGAAGCGGCCCACGGAAATAACGTCAGCGACAGTTCCAGCACAGTCGCATCGAGAGCAAAGGCGGCCGTTGTCAACTCGCCAGGCAGTGGTGTGTGGAGATCGAGCTGGCGGGCCTGAGCGATCAATGCCAGGCCCAGATCCTGCCAGATTCGCCAGTCGCGCGACGCGTTGGCATCGGCGAGCGTGCTTCTGTGAACGCTTTTGCGAAACCCGCAATGATAGAGCTTGGGCTGCATCGCGGTCAGGCAAGTGACCACATCGCGCAGCGACTCGCGCGCGGTCAACTGAGCGAACATCATGGCCAGAAACTGGTCGCGGCAACTGAGCGATCTGACGCGTGCATCGCCCTGGTAGCGGGTGACACAGGCATTGAACGTTCGCCTCGACAAGAACTCCAACAACTGAGGAAAGACCATCTGACCCTGGAACATGAGACGACTCCTGGTTGCTGAAAAGAGCAACCAGTGTCCCGAAAACAGCCCCCCCGGCTGAAGTCGTGCACGCTCCAAAATTGACGTAAACCATTTCGTTCACCGAGTTAAACCCAACGCATCAACTCCTAAACCGGACAGTTGTGGGCTTGTCCAGCAGTGTGAGCGGAGGGACCGGCGTGAGCCAACCCAGATCACAGCCCCGTTCTCTGCTGTGCTGTAACGTCATTGTGACCGATACCCCGGTCTCATCCAGCACAGCCAGACTTGCCGGCAATCTTCACACGTTGATCGCTCACATCGTCGACCCGCAACCGTCTGCGGTGACATCACGGAGGCAGCAGGCTGCGGCCCATCACTGCTAGCGCCACGGCTTCAGCACCGGCGTGCAGCAACGCCCGTGCGACACGATGACCGGTGGTGCCCGTGGTGAGCACATCATCGACCACCAGCACGCGCGCCGCTGGTTGGCCAGCCTGAGGGTGGAGAGACTGCGATCGAAAAGCTCCCTTCAGGTTCTCCCGCCGCTCAGCCGCCGTCAGTTCGCGCTGGTGCACGGTCCGCCGTCGTTTGGTGAGCAGGCGAGGTCGATATGGAACTTGCAATCGCCAAGCCAGTTGCTCGGCCAATAGCCCGGGCAGCGGATTCTCTTGTGTCCAGCGGTCGCGCCAGAATTGTGGAACGCCAGTGATCACTGTCGGCCCCCACTCGGTTGCGGCAGAACCGTGCTGCTGCCACCAGTCCGCAGCCAGCGCACGTGCCAAGGCAGGATCGGCGTGTGACTTGCCTCGCAAGATCATCCGTCGCAGCAGCCCGTCGTAGGTCCCGCTGGCCCACGCG
>JBGSIP010000476.1:0-5291 GCA_041742495.1 Planctomycetaceae bacterium | reverse complement strand
CGGGATGAGCGAAGAAGACTCCATGGCGCGAATGGACACCGATTTCATCCGGGTACTGAAAGTGGGCATGCCACCGGCGGGCGGGCTGGGAATCGGCATCGACCGACTGGTCATGCTGCTGACCGCCACCCGCTCAATTCGCGACGTGATCTTCTTCCCGTTGCTACGGCCAGAGACCACTGCCGGTGAAGCGGGCGGCACGGCGGATGCTGCGGAATAGCTCGGCTGCGGCCGAATTTCTGCTTCCGCCCCACCGGCGGGACCGCCATCGGCTCCGGCGCGCCGGAGCCAGCCACGTAAATTGTTGGTGGGTCATGTTTTGCGAGGCCGCGGGATCACGGGGCGGCGGGTTGTTGATTCGCACGGGGGAGTTGACCTTGTGAAATCTGCCGTGGTTGGGGACTCTATGGCAGTCCCGAGAATTGCCATCCGCCCCCCGACACCGGGTGGCGTGGACCGTTCAGGGCGGGTTGCCGACGGAGACTCGGTGGGCACTCGCGGGTTTTTTTTGGCGGGGCTGGTAAAGTTGCGGCGGATTGGCGACGGATTGCGATGGGGCAGCCAAGGATCGGCTCATGTATACGCTGTTGTTGTGTCAGCGATATCTCCGCACACGCTTTATTGCTTTGGCCAGCGTGATCAGTGTCACGCTCGGCGTGGCAACGATGATCGTCGTCAACAGCGTGATGACGGGCTTCAGTACCGAAATGAAGGACCGGATTCACGGTCTGCTGACCGATCTGGTGGTCGAGACGCACAGCCTCGATGGTGTGCCCGACCCCGATGGTCACATGGCCCGCGCCATGCACGCCGCCGGCCCGTATATCGAAGCCATGACGGCGACGGTCGAAGTTCACGGCCTGATGCACTTTAACTATGCCGGACAATGGATCACGCAGCCCATCACCCTGATGGGGGTCGATCCCGTGTCGATGTCCAAGGTGGGACCACTGCAGGAATTTCTGGCCAGCTATCGGCCGGAAATGAAGGACGGGCAGGTGATCCGTCCCGCGGAACGCACGGCAGACACGCCACCGGGGTGGGAGCTGACCGAATCGGCCCGCGACTACCGGCTGCGGAAAATCGAAGCACAACGGTGGCACGGCGAGCAACTGGATCTGGAGGCCCCGACAGCCTCGCTGCCCGGGAGCAATGCCTGGCCGGATGCGGTCCAGCAGGTGGCCGGGCAGGAATCGGAACTACCTGCAGGGGCCTTTCCCGGCGAACTGACGGATGCCGACTTCAGCCCGACGACCGGGTTGATGGTGCGGCCCGCAGCGCTGGAAACACCCATCGAACCGGCCGCGAACCCGTTCATGCAGGCACAGCCGGCGCCCCTGGCACCAGCCGACCCGGCGGCCTTGGCGGCCGGCCGGTTGTATGTCGGCGTGGGGGCGATCAGCTTTCCCTACAAAGACCCCGAGACGGGAAAGATGGAACAGGTGATGATGGCCCAGCCGGGCGATGACGTGAAGATCAGCACGGTCACCGCAGGTCGACCTCCGGAACCGGCGCACTTTGGAGCCACCATTGTCGACGTGTTCAAAAGCGGCATGGCCGACTACGACTCGTCACTGGTGTTGTGCAATTTGCGGGAACTGCAAAAGGTCCGCGGCATGCTGGTGCCGGCGACGGGTGAAGAGTCCATCACCACCATCAAGATCAAGTTGAAGGACTTCTCACACGCCGATGCCGTGGTGGAACGACTGCAGGCCGTGTTTCCGCCCAGCCAATTCACCGTCCGGACGTGGGAGCAAAAGCAGGGCCCGCTGCTGGCGGCCGTCGAAGTGGAAGCGGCCATCCTGAACGTGCTGCTGTTCCTGATTGTCGCTGTGGCCGGCTTTGGCATTCTGGCCATCTTCTACATGATTGTCGTGGAGAAGACGCGCGACATCGGCATTCTCAAGGCGCTGGGTGCCAGCTCGCGCGGCGTCATGGCCATCTTCCTGTCGTATGGACTGGCTCTGGGGATCGTGGGCGCAGGCGGGGGTGTCGTGCTGGGGCTGTTATTTGTGCGGTACATCAACACCATCGAGAAGGTGATCACGTGGCTGACCGGCCGCAAAGTGTTTGACGAGACGATCTACTACTTCCCGGAGATTCCCACGCGGGTCTCTCCGCTGATGGTGTTGTGGGTGGCGCTGGGGGCGATGTTGATTGCCGTATTGGCCAGCGTGCTCCCTGCCCGCCGGGCCGCGCAACTGCATCCGGTGAAATCCTTGCGACACGATTGACGGTCACCGTTCCCGGCATACCACGTCCGCACGCGGCACTTTCTGACTGGATTTCCAAAGGTCCCCGCATGACTTCCCCCGCCCATCTGCGAGCCGTGGCGCTCGACAAGTCCTACGCCAAAGGGGAACTGTGCGTTCCCGTGCTGCGGGGAGTCGACCTGACCGTTTCCAAAGGGGAGTTTTTGTCCATCGTGGGGCAGTCAGGCTCCGGCAAGAGCACGCTGCTGCACCTGCTGGGACTGCTCGACTCTCCCGACATTGGCGAGGTGCATCTGGACGGCGAGCGAATCGATGATCTGCCGGCGCGCACCAAGGATCAACTGCGCAATCGGGTGTTCGGGTTTGTGTTCCAGTCGTACCATCTGCTGCCTGAACTGACGGTGCTGGAAAATGTGCTGCTGCCCCACATGATCCGCTATCGATTGTGGGATTACCTGCGCCGGCGCAGCGAGTTGAAGCAAATTGCCGCGAGCATGCTCGATCGCGTGGGGCTGGGGCACCGGACCACACACCGGCCGTGTGAACTTTCTGGTGGGGAAATGCAGCGGGCCGCGATTGCCCGGGCTCTGGTGGCGCAACCCTCTGTGCTGCTGGCAGATGAGCCGACGGGGAACCTGGACACCGTGACCGGTGGGGAAATCGTGGACTTGCTGCACTCCTTGAACCAGAACGAAGGGCTCACTATTGTTCTGGTGACTCACGACCAGCAACTGGCGGCCTCGGCCAACCGGACGGTCCGACTGAACCACGGTCAGGTGGAAGAGGCCCGGCTGGCCACAGCGGGCGCTGCGTGATCCGGCAAGTTCGGGCACCGACGGTGTGGGGCTCGGGTGAATGAAGGTCGATGTTGGTGACCGGCCACGGATGGCATCACGCTGCCATCGGCGGCGGATGCTCCCGAGAGGGGTGGTGACATGCGGCGCTGTTCGCTCTGGTGAACGTTCAGCACGTGTCGTGTGTCACGAGGGGCCGGCCGCCGGGGAATCGGCGTGGCGTGGTTGGCCCGCGGGCGACGTGTCACCGGACGGAGAGTTCGCAGCGGGAATCGGGCAGACCGGGGGTTCGGATCCTCGTTGGCCGCTGCCAGTCATGGTGAGGACGTGTCCCGCGAGTGGACGGTTGATTCAGACGCAGTTTGGAAGGAGCTCTCCATGTCTCGCCAGGTGTATCTCAATGACCGGCTGGTTCCCAAGGAACAGGCGGTGGTCAGCGTGTTTGACCACGGGTTGCTCTATGGCGACGGCGTGTTTGAGGGGATTCGGATCTATTCGCGTCGGGTTTTCCGGCTGGAAGAACACATCGAGCGGCTGTATGAGTCCGCGCGGGCCATCTGTCTGAACATCCCTCTGAAGCCGGCACAGTTGACCGAAGCGGTCCTGCTGACGGTCCGTGCCAACGATCTGGAAGACGGTTACATCCGTCTGGTGGTCACACGCGGTGCGGGAGCGCTGGGTCTGGACATTGATCGCACATCAAATCCGCAGATCATCATCATTGCCGATACAATTTCGCTGTATCCCGGTGAGCTCTATCAGGCCGGGCTGCGACTGGTCACGGCCAGCACCATTCGCAATCATCCGCAAGCCCTCAGTCCGCGGATCAAGTCGCTGAACTACCTCAACAACATCATGGCCAAGATCGAAGGCAAACTGGCCGGTTCGGTCGAAGCGCTGATGCTCAACCACAAGGGCGAAGTGGCGGAGTGCACGGCGGACAACATCTTCATCGTGCGCAACGGTGCGCTGCGGACGCCCCCTAAGGATGCCGGCATTCTGGAAGGTGTCACGCGGGCCGTGGTGATGGAACTGGCAGTGGCGGCGGGCATCACCGTGGTGGAAGAGACCATGACCCGTCACGACATCTACACGGCGGAGGAGTGTTTCATTACGGGCACTGCGGCGGAAATCATGCCGGTGGTCAGTCTCGACAACCGACAGATCGGCAATGGCCTGCCCGGGCCCATCACGGGCCAGTTGCTGGCTGCGTTTCGGAAATACACCCGGGCAGGTTAACCGTTCCGCCCACCACCGGCCCCGCCAATGACGGCCGCTTTCCTGCGGCTCATCTGCCCGACGGCCGAGGGCAAGGTCCGCCGGGCGGTTGGAAGAAAAAGACTCCTCCGTGGAGAAGCATCGCACCAAGGTAGTTTCCCTGCTGGCCGGCCTGATCATCACCGGCGGGGCCCTGTGGTTTGCCGTGCGCAACGTCAACTGGGCGGACGTGCGGACTGCGTTTGCCCAGGCGCGGTATTCGGCCCTGATCCCGTACCTCGCGTGTCTACTGGCCTTCTATCTCATCAAGACCGTTCGTTGGCGCTGGCTGCTGTTGCCTGTGGCCGACGTGCCTGTCAGTCGGCTGCTGCCCCCGATGGTGATTGGTTTTGCGGGGAACAATCTGCTGCCGGCCCGGCTTGGCGAGTTCATCCGCATTTTTGTGGTTGCCAAGCGAGAGAATCTCTCGATCGGATTGGCAGCGGCGAGCATCGTGCTCGAACGCGTGTTCGACGTCATCACCATCCTCGTGTTGTTTTGCCTGGCGATGTTGACAGCGGGGCCGCGCGTCGACGGGAATCTGGGCCAGTATCTCACCGGTGGTGCGATCGCGGCGAGCATCATGATGGCGGTGGGGATCTTGGGACTGGCGGCGTTTGTCGCGTGGACGCAGACCTGTTTGCGCATCGCCAAATTCTGCGTGTCGTGGCTGCCCGTCCGCTGGTCAACGGCCATCCTGTCCCTGCTCGAAGCAGGTGCTCACGGGTTGACTGTGCTGCGGAAGCCCCGCTTGGTGGTCGCGATTACGATCGCCTCGTTTCTGCACTGGTGTGCCAACGTGGCGATGGTGATGGTGTCGATGTGGGCGTTTGATGTGCCCACGTCGTGGTCAGCCAGCGTGCTGGTGCTGGTCACGCTGGTATTCGCGGTGGCAGTGCCTTCCGTTCCGGGCTTCTTTGGGGTGATTCAGGCCGCGTTTGCGATTGCGCTGGAGCCGTTTGGCGTCAGTGCCGCAGATGCGTTTGCAATCTCGGTGTTCTACCTGTTGGCGCAGTACATTCCCGTC
>JBGSIP010000475.1:0-2168 GCA_041742495.1 Planctomycetaceae bacterium | reverse complement strand
GGTCCGCGTCACATTGACGGACGCCGAGATCTCCTCGGCCACGTTTGCCTCCTTGGGCATTTCGGAAGAGATGCAGGCGGTCGTGGCACGGTGCGGGTTCACCGCCCCGACACCGGTGCAGGTGGCCCTCATTCCGCAAGCCGTCGCAGGCAAGGACTGCATCGGGCAGGCTCGCACCGGGACCGGCAAGACCGCTGCGTTCATGATTCCCATTCTGGATCGTCTCAAGCCGCATGGCCGCGGTCCTGAAGCGCTGGTGCTCACGCCGACGCGCGAATTGAGCCTGCAGGTCGCCGAAGAAGGTCGCAAGCTGTGTACCGACAAGTCGGTGCGGATTGCGTCTGTCATCGGTGGGGCGTCCATTCGTCGGCAGGTGCAGGAAATTCGTGACGGAGCCGCGATTGTCGTCGGCACCCCGGGGCGCATTCTGGACTTGATCCGCCGCGGCATGTTGAGCCTCGACCACCTGGCTCACATCGTCCTCGACGAAGCGGACCGGATGCTCGACATCGGTTTTCGTCCGGACATCATTCGCATTTTGAAAATGTGCCCGCCGCGTCGACAGACCTTGCTGCTGTCGGCCACCATGCCCGAGGCCGTCAAACGGATCGCCGAACAGTTCATGTACTCTGCGGTCCACCTGGATCTGTCCCAGGACCAGATCACTGGCCCGACGATCGAGCAGTTTTATGTCTCGATTCCGCGCGAGAAGAAATTCCGGGCGCTGGTCGAAATCCTCCGGCAGGAACGGCCACGACAGGTCATTGTGTTCTGCCGCACAAAGCGGGGGGCCGATGCCCTGTACGAACGGTTCTCCCGCGTCCTGAATGGCGTGGAAGCCCTGCACGGTGACCTGCATCAGTCCAAGCGGGACCGTGTGATGAAGGCGTTTCGTTCGGGCGAAATCCGCATGTTGATTGCCACGGATGTGGTCGGTCGCGGGATTGATGTGAGCGGCGTATCGCACATCATCAACTATGACATTCCCGAAGACTGTGATGACTATGTGCACCGCATCGGTCGGACCGGGCGGATTTCCTCTGAAGATCGCGGCCGGGCCTTCACACTGGTCACGCCCGAAGAGGGGACGCAGTTGACGCGCATCGAGATGCGCATCAATTGCATCATGCAGCAACTGCGCATTTCGAACCTCTAGTGGTCCGTTTTTTATTAAGTGCAGGCATGGTCGGGGTCACGTTGGGTGCCACTGCTGGCTGGTGCAGTCAGTAGGTCAGGCTGTGCCTGACGCCAGCGCGGCATTGGGTAGCTGAGTCACTGAACTCCCCATCGACGTGTGAGTGAGGCTGTTCATGCCTCTTTGTGGCTCCGTGAGATCATGACTCTTGTCGCGAACGTACGATTTATGGAGCGGCCGGAAACCAACGTGGAATTCAGAGTCCATGCAACCCGTCTCGTGCATTCTTATTGGTTCTCACAGAGCGACGGAGAAAGACTTCGTCTTCTGCCGGTCAAGCAGTGCCTGACTCACAAGTCCCCTCACGGCGGAACAAGCCAGTCGTGCCACCCTGTGATCTAAAGTGGCTGACAAGTAGACGTGGATGAACCTTTGGTCTTCTCGGTGGGCTTCTCCCACTGCGGAATGCCATGCTCTTGGCCTGCGGACGCGCTGACTTTGCAGCCCTCTCCGGGGCGGCGAGGTCTCCGCCTCCCGGGCCTTGATGTGCCACCTCAACGCTCACGCAGCCAGACCGCCTGCCCGTACCTTTAGCGCACGTTCCGACTTGACTGGTTGTAGCAATTGTCCGTCTGGGCCAGGTTCCGGAACCCGTTCTGGGGCCGGCGGGTTGTTCACGAATCGTTACAACCGTTAACCCCTGCTGCGATCCCGTAGTCTCTCTGAATTGCCGGCACGGAAACTTCTGCGAGGTCACTCGACACGCCGATATTCCTTCTGCACGACGGCGGACCCTGCCCCCATGTGGGTCGCCGCGAAGGATCGGTAGATCGGCCGATCTTTTCTAAATCTGGCCACATGGACGGCCGAATTGCAGAAGTCGGTGTCGGTTTCCCGTCGCGGAGCCGAACCGGATGAATCGCCGGGTCGCATTGCCCCGGCGATGACGAGAGTTCCCGTTTTGTGTCCATCGAACACAGCCTGCGGTTTCGCGTGGCCGGGTGTGGCGGACTGGCAACCAGGCCAGTGATGC
>JBGSIP010000474.1:0-8581 GCA_041742495.1 Planctomycetaceae bacterium | reverse complement strand
GGGCGGCGTGAAATCGACGGGGCCGCGCCAGGCTATGGGTTCCGCAACAGATCTCAATTGTCCGCGGCAGGCGAGTCGGCCTCCGCAGTGATACCATCGCCGCATCGCCTTCAACAGGTGAGAGAAACGGCGTCAGCGGTGGGCGAGAGATTTGGCTGCCCGTTGTTGCTCGACAGAGCGTCACCATTCCACTGACGCGTCGCCAGCAATCTCAAGCGGCGTGCCGTTTGTGTCGCCACCACCAGGCGCTGAGTCGGTGGTTGATCGGCACGGTCTCGCCTTGAGTGGCGAGCATCCCTTGTTGCCACGCGGCGGAGGCCTAGTGTTTTCCGGCGGATCTGACCATGCGACGTATCGGCACAGAAGCGGTCTGGATTGGCAACGCACGCGAAGCCCGCGATCCCGGCGGACTGCATGAGGCGGGGATTGTCGCGGTCATCGATCTGGCGATGGAAGAGACGCCTGTTGCACTCCCCCGAGAGTTCCTCGTCCTCCGCCTGCCCCTGGTTGACAGTCAGGAAGTGGACAAGTCGGTCTTGCGGCTGGCCATCCAGACCGCGGCGAACCTGATCACCGCCCGGATTCCCACGCTGGTAGCCTGCCACGCTGGTCTGAGTCGCTCCCCCTGCGTGGTCGCCGGCGCGATTTCGCTGGTGCGATGTTTCGATCCGGTGCTCGCACTGCAGCAGGTGCGTCTGGCCGGGCCAGCGGACGTTTCCCCCGGTCTGTGGCAAGCGGTTGAAGACTTGCTCCAACATCGTCACCTCATTTGAAATCCTCGGTTCTGAGAGAACATCCTCATGTGCTGGCAAAGACAACTTGTATCGACAGGCTGGCTGCGAAACGTGTGCCTGCTGGCGTGCTGCCTGTGGGGGGCTACGGCCATCCAGACGCAAGCGGCGGACCGGCCGAACGTCCTGGTGATCCTGGCGGATGACCTCGGATACTCAGACCTGGGGTGTTACGGCGGCGAAATCCCGACGCCCAACCTGGACCGGCTGGCCAGTCACGGGGTCCGATTTACGCAGTGCTACAACTCGGCCCGCTGTTGTCCCAGTCGCGCGTCACTCGTCACGGGTCTTTATCCACACCAGACGGGGATCGCGGCCATGACGCAATCCAAACCCGATCCGCAACGCGGTCCCGCCTATCTGGGGCATCTCAACGACCAGTGTGTCACGTTCGCTCAGGTGCTCAAGACGGCGGGATATCGCACGGCGATGGTTGGCAAATGGCACATGGACTTGCCAGGCCCCATCGAACATGGCTTTGATGATTTCTATGGTTTCGTCCACGGCTATGAGCAGGATCAGTGGAAGCCGGAGCGTTATCAGCGACTCCCAGAGACGAAACAGCCTGAGCTGTCCTATGCGCCGGGCGAGTTCTATGCGACGGATGTCTTCACGGACTACACGCTGGAATTTCTGCGGCAGAATCGCGCGGCCAATCCGGAGCAGCCGTGGCTGATCTATCTGGCCCATGGCGCGCCGCACTTTCCCGTGCAGGCACCGGCTGAATCGGTGGCGAAACATGTTCCCACGTACCGTCAGGGCTGGGATGTGTTGCGCGAACAGCGATTTGCCAAGCTGCAGTCTATCGGGCTGGCCGACGACACCTGGACGTTGACCGAACGTTCGCTCGTGCCGATGGATACCTCCGAGATTGCCAATGGCTACGAAGGTCAACAGAACCCGGCGTGGAACGACCTCCCCGCCGATCGTCGGGAGGATCTGGCGCACCGCATGGCGGTATTCGCGGCGATGGTCACGCACGTGGACGAGGGAGTTGGCCGCATCGTCACCGAACTGGCGAACCATGGCGAACTCGACAACACGCTGATCCTGTTTACCAGCGACAATGGTGCCTGTTACGAATGGGGGCCGCTGGGCTTTGACGGACCTTCGCGCAAGGGGGGGACCAAACTGCACATCGGCGACGAATTGGCCACGATGGGTGGCCCGGGGACGTACCACGCGTATGGTTCGGGCTGGTCCAACCTCGGCAACACGCCGTTCCGTTTGTACAAGCACTTCACGCACGAAGGGGGCGTCTGCAGCCCGCTGATTGCGCACTGGCCCCGCGGCATCACTCAGCCCAACCGCTGGGTCCACGATCCCGTCCATTTGATCGACGTGATGCCCACGCTGTGCGAAGTCGCCCAGGCCACGTATCCTGCGACCTTCGCCGGCCACGACATCACACCCGTCGAAGGAATCAGTTTGGTCACCAGCCTGGCAGGGGCCCCGCTGCCCGCACGTTCGATCTACTACGAACACCAGGAAGCCCGTGCGATTCGCCGCGGCGACTGGAAGGCGGTCTGGTCCAAGCGAATGCCCTTTGAGCCATCGTGGGAGTTGTACAACATCACGCAGGACCGCTGCGAAACCCGCGACCTGTCCAGCCAGCACCCGGACAAAGTGCGTGAGCTATCCGAGGCGTGGCTGGAGTGGGCCCGCAAGGTCAATGTCTACCCGTTCTATAAGGATGACAGGACTTCCGACACCGGGCCGCGCGGCAAAATGCCGGCTGCGGGAGACACCACCCCAAAGAGCACCCAACGGAGCACTGCACGCAGCACCGAAGGGGGCACTGCGGCCGTCAATCCGTCGCTCGCGCAACGAGCGTTCACGCTGACCTGTGATGTCACTCCCGCTGTGCAGGCGACCGACGGCGTGATTGTCTCGCATGGCGGAGACCGGCATGGTTACGCCGTGTATGTCCAGGAGGGGCAGGTGGTGTTTGGTGTGCGAATCAATCGCCAGCTGGTGGAGGTTCGTGGGGGGACAGTCCCGCGGGCCCCCTTTGCACTGGCAGCCTCGCTGCTGGCGAATGGCGAAATGCAACTGGTTGTCAACGGCCAGGAAGTGGGCCGGGGCAACGCCAGCGGCTTGATTCCCGTCGACCCGGTCGACCCGCAGTGCATCGGCCGCGACGAGCAATCCCGCGTCGGATCGTATGACGACCCGTTCCCGTACCCGGGCCGGGTGACCAATGTCCAATTCACGGCCGGCGTCGCGACTTCCTCGCCGTCCGGCGACGAACCAGCTCCGCCGTTCGTCGATCCACTTAATCGCGGTTTGCGCGAATAGCAAGTGCCTTGCCCGCGAATCCAGTATCAGATGTGACGAGCTTAGAACAGGCCGTTGTGCGACTGGTGGGGAGGAGTTGCTTGCCGGAACCACCTCCGTAGTGGAAGCCACGCTACCGTGGCACCCAGGCTTGCTTCAGGTTGTGGTTGTTCATGAGGGTGTTGGGGCTCGACCCCAGTTTTTCGACTCCGCTGCTTCGATATCAGTCACATTTCGTCATCACGTGAGGCATTGCTGAGCTACCGCCAGACAGAAGATTCTCCGACTCCAATCAACCGGCAGGCCTTGGCCGGCGAAAGACGCTTCTCGCGGATCGCACGGACGACGCCAATCCGAAGTGCTTCCTGAGCCCGGACTGTCATCTGTGGCTGAGGGCGAGTTTTGCTGACATCCGGCCAGGGCGCGGCATCTGTGGGTTGCTCTTGTGTCGGCCTGAGTCGTAAGACGCCATCGCCACAGCCTGCCATTCGGTTGGCGAATCGGTCGTCGCGCGTTTAGACTGAAACGTGGGTTCGCGGCGGCCGTCTCTGCAGGAACTGGCCGTTGGCATGTTGAGCCCCGCTGGCTGCAGACTGCGTTTTCGCATCCCGAGTTTCTGCCCTCCTGAGGATTGGCTGCCATGTCTCGCCGAGCGTTTCTGCCATTGCTGCTGGTCGTTGCGTGTTGGCTGTCCGCGCCGGCTGCCGGGGCCGCTGGTCAACCCCTCAAGGCACTCATTGTTGATGGGCAGAACAACCATGCCGATTGGCCCAAGGTGTCGTTCATGGTCAAGAGCTACCTCGAAGCCAGCGGCCTCTTCACGGTGGACATGGCCCGCACCAAATACACTTGGCAGGGCGAAAAGTGGCTGGCCGACTATTCGCTGCCAGGCTTCGAGACCGAAGCGACACCCAAAGCCAAGGCCGATCCCGACTTTCGTCCCCAGTTTGCCAACTACGACGTGGTCATTAACAACTTTGGCTTCAATGCTGCTCCATGGCCCCAAGAGACCCAGCAGGATTTTGTGGCCTACATGCAAAACGGTGGCGGATTGGTTGTGATCCACGCGGCGGACAACAGCTTTGGAGACTGGGACGAATACAACCAGATGATTGGTGTCGGCGGGTGGGGGGGGCGCGATGAGAAGTCGGGCCCGTTTGTGTATCTCAACGGCGAGGGGGAAGTGGTTCGCGATGAATCGGCTGGCAAAGCCGGGCAGCATGGCCCGCAGCACCCCTTTGCTGTGGAAGTTCGCGATACCAGCCATCCGATCACGAAAGACATGCCTGTCACCTGGATGCACGCGCAGGATGAACTGTACGAGAAACTGCGAGGTCCAGCCGCCCATATGCGCATTCTCGCCACGTCCCAGGCGTCGCCGGAGTTCAAGGGGACCGGCCATCATGTCCCCATGCTGATGGTCATTGAATATGGCAAGGGGCGCGTGTTTCACACGCCGCTGGGTCATGCCGACTACTCGTGCGAATGCGTGGGCTTCATCACGCTGGTGCAACGGGGAGCCGAGTGGGCGGCCACTGGGAAAGTCACACAGCCTCTCCCGGCTGACTTTCCCACCGCCGACGCAACGTCCTCCCGGTCATTCTCCGCGCCATAGTCCGACAGACAGTCCTGCCTGATCGCGGATTTCGGTCTGCGGTCAGGCCGTTTGCAGCGGGTGCGTGCGTCGCGCGAGAGGCAGGGCAATCTGGCCTCCGCCGGCGGCAAACGAGGCAAACACGCCGCAAATCATTTCCACCGTCGTGGCGCCGTCTTGGGCAGAGCACAACGGAGCTCGCTGCTCCTGCACCGCAGCGATCAAGTCGTCGACTGCCACGCGATGATTGGCGACGCTGGCGACCGTCTCCGGATGAGGCTCTGGCCGGCCGACGCCAGCGGAACTGACGGGAATGCGTTCCGTACTGCGCTGGGCAGGATCGAAAGGATTGCCGGGCCACAGCCAGGCAAACGGATCTTTGTCGATCAACAGTTGCAGCGTGCCGCGAGTTCCCACCAGTTGGAGGCCGTAGCCACTCTTGTTCGAGCCATCATTTCGCAGCGTGGTATAGCTGCCGGTCACGCCATTGGGAAACAGCCAGCGCGCGTGAATCTCGGTCCCAACCAGCGGGCCCAGGCCTTCGGCACCATCGCGGACGTCGTCGCGCGTCGCCAGCCGTCCCTCGTGCAGAATGGTGGCGGCACAGGAGGTTGGCGTCCCGCCAAAATGGTGCATCAGGTTCACCACGTGCGAACCAAGCACCCACAGATCTTCACCCCCTCCGCGGCGGTCCCCCAGACCGTGACCGCGCAGCTCCAGCAACTCACCAATCTCACCGTCAGCCAGGCATTGCGTAACGACGGGCAGGGCGGGGTGGTAACGGTTGCGATGGGCCACGGCGATGCGCGTGCCGCGCTCCGCCGCGCGGTGCAAAATCTGATCGGCCTCCGCCGGAGTGCGGCAGAACGGCTTTTCCACGTAGATGCCTCGCACACCGGCCGCGATGGCCGCTGTCAGCATGTCGCCATGTTCGTCGGCAAACCGCGGTGCGATCGAGACGAACTCGGGACGGGTCGCGGCCAGCAATTCGCGATAGTCGGCAAACGTCCGCTCGGGCTTCAATCGCGCGGCGGCAGCCGCCAGTCCCCGTGGATCGGCATCGGCCACGCCAACAATGTGTGCCCCGGCAATCTGCTGCCACACGACGTCCAGGCCATGGCCGTAATTCCCGCGACCAGTATGACCAATGACCGCGACTTTCAGTCGGCGATCGTCATCGGCGGCAAAGCTGCCGCGCGGGGCACCTGCCAGCAACAGGGAGCTTCCAAGTGTCGCCAGCATGTCACGGCGCGAGATCATGTGCACTCCCCCCGGGCAGCGTGGCAACCTACGCTGGCGGACCGTGAGTGATCGACAAACCCAGAGTGGTTCGACCACTGCTTTTTGTCAGCCATCGTAGATCCCCGGGTGCCACGGCTGGCTCGCCCAGCCGTGCGGTGATTGGCAAGTCAGGCTCTGTCGGATGACACGAGGGTATCGGTGACTGTGACGTTCCGGCACAGCAAGGGATACCAGAGTGTTTTGTTGTCGTTCGCACGTCGGTCCCTCCGCTCACACTGCTGGGCAAGCCAGCAGTGGCACCCCACGTGACCCCGACGATGCCTGACACATAACGATAGTCAGACCCGAAGATCACGCTGTGCCTGACGCCAAGTCCACGTGACCCTGAGTTGCCTCACGCAGCGTCTCGCATCGCCAGCGAATCGATTCCGAAAGACGAGTCTCTCAGGTCGTGTCTTACGCGATCAAACCTCCGGGCACAACGATCTACCCGGCTGCAGCCAAGCGAAACTGAATGGCAACTCCCCTCACTGCTGGCAGACTACGCGTCGACAGATGTCGAGGCAACCGGCGTCCGACGCCAGCGACGCAGGCCATATAGCCCAACACTGGCGGTCATCAGCAGCCACGTTGCCGGCTCAGGCACGGCTCGTGAAAACGTCAGGTTGTCGATCACCCCGCCGTCGGCAAACACGCGAAATCGGCTGATGTCAGACGTCAGGCGCGAAATGCCTCGGAACGCACCGGCGTTGGTCTGCGCGGGCGTATTGATCGGGGCCAGCGTGGTCAAGTTGTATGTTTCCAGCAGCACGTTCATCGCATCATAGACCGCGATTTCCACGGCCTGCAGCGGCGGGGTGGAGTAGTTCAAAAACGCTCCCACCGTCGACACTGGTCCGCTGGAGAAGAAATAGTCCACAAAGAATCCGCTGCCACCGGAATTGGGGGTCCCCATGAATCCGTTGCGGCCAGAGTTCCAGTTCCCATTGCCGCCCAGGCCAAAATTCGCACTGCCGACAAAGAATCCATCACCATTCCCTGTGGCGATCACGGATTCTCCCACAAGTCCCCCGACATTCGTCGGCCCATTGGACATCGTCGATCCGCCAAACTGGCTGAAGTCGATGACCTGTCCGCTGCCGGGATCCACCGTGATGAGCCCTGCCGCAGCAATATTGGGCAGCATGACGCCCAGCCAACCTGCGACAACCAGCCGAACAAGGCGAGCAGACATGCAAACACTCCCGGAAAGGCTCAGATTTGAGTCAGAGAGCAGCCGCGCGGACGATTGAGGGCTTTATGCCGGTTGCGCGGATTGCGAGCTTCGAGCAGACTAATGCCTGCCTGTCGACCCGTCTAGTTCGTCAGCAAGGCAGTTGCCGACAGTTCAGACCTCCGCCTGGCGACGGGAAGCGATTGCGCTCCGCTTGTCCCGGCTGGACCGGGCACCCGGAGTCAAACCGCGGACGACCCGCCGGCTGTTGAATTGGAACGGCGGAGACCCCTGGATTCCCGGTGCGGAAAACTTTGGACGTTTGCCCGGAGGACCGGAATCGATTGCTTGAGATTGGTCGCCAAAGACCTTTAGACTGTCACCGCGTGATCGTCCCGCGATGCTCCCCGCCTGTTGACAAAAAGTCTTGGCGTGAGGGACGTTACGATCGATGTCCCCCCCAGTCCAATTTGAGACAACGACGAGCGGCGTTCTGTCGAGGAAACCCCAGGAACTACGATGGCGAATTACTTCTTCACCAGTGAATCTGTCAGCATGGGCCATCCCGACAAGGTGTCGGACCAGGTTTCCGACGGCATTCTCGATGCCCTGCTCGCACAAGATCCTCGCGCCCGCGTCGCTTGCGAAACACTGTGCACGACGGACTTTGTCTGCCTCGCCGGCGAAATCACCGCCAACGCCGACGTCGACTTTGCGTCCGTCGCCCGCCGCGTGATCCGCGACATTGGCTACACCAGCGACGACATCGGCTTCAACGCCGACACCTGCGAAATTGACGTGCGATTGCACTCGCAGTCGGCGGACATCGCTCAAGGCGTCGATCGCGACGGCGCCGGAGATCAGGGGTTGATGTTTGGTTACGCCTGTAACCAGACCGAAGAATTCATGCCCGTACCGATTGCGCTTTCCCACCGCATTCTCAATCGCCTGACCGAAGTCCGTCAGCAGGGGATCGTCGACTGGCTGCGCCCGGACAGCAAAAGTCAGGTCAGCGTGGAATTCGACGGCCATCGTCCCGTCGGCGTCTCCGCGGTGGTGGTTTCGACGCAGCACTCCGAAAGCGTTTCCCAGGAAGAAATTGCCGAGTTTGTCATTGAGCAGGTCATTCGGCAGGAAGTCCCCGCCCAGTTCCTGACCGAAAAAACCAAGTTCCACATCAACCCCACCGGGCGGTTTGTCATCGGTGGTCCGCACGGCGACACCGGGTTGACTGGTCGCAAGATCATCGTCGATACCTACGGCGGCTGGGGTCGGCACGGTGGCGGCGCATTCAGCGGCAAAGACCCGACGAAGGTCGACCGCTCCGCGGCGTACGCGGCTCGCTATCTCGCGAAGAACGTCGTGGCGTCGGGCCTCGCCGACCGCTGCTGCATTCAGGTGTCCTATGCGATCGGCGTCGCCAAGCCGCTGTCAATCTATGTCGACACCTACGGCACCGGCAAA
>JBGSIP010000473.1:0-2237 GCA_041742495.1 Planctomycetaceae bacterium | reverse complement strand
AAGCAGGTGGTGCGGAAGAACAGCAGCATGGGCAGCGACGTGGAATACCCCGCCGCAAACGCGCTGAAGGCATACAGCAGAATGCTCCAGGTCAGCACGCGCCGGCGGCCAAGCCGATCGGTCAGATAACCCCCCAGCAGCCCAAAGATACCACCCGCGACCGCGGGGACATAAAACAGCAGTCCAATCCAATAGACGAAGCCGTCCGAACCCGGTGCGAAGCTTCCCAACTCCATGAGGGCCGGCCGCGCAATCAGGGGCAGCATCAGCAGCTCATAAATGTCAAACGCAAATCCAATCGCCGCGATGATGCAAATCAGCCAGCGGGTGGTTGCTGATACCGGTGGGCCGGCATCGGAGGTCGCAGCGTGGCTCATGGGAGTCTCTGTCGGAGCGTGAACGGGGTGCGAGAAACGAGCTGCAGGGTTCAGCGATCCCGTCGGAGCGGCCGCCTGTTCGCAACGTGGAACAGAGGCGCCCTGGGGGTTCGCCGTGGGGGGCAGGTGTGACCGGTGGCGCAGGTCACAGGCGAGCCTGCAGTGACTACGGTCGATCTTCACACTCTGGCGAGACTCACCGCGCGCGTCAACCGGACGGGGGAACAGGCCTGACCACGAGTCCAACTCCCCGCGGGAGGGTTGACAGTCATGGTCGGTAGTGGGTCCGATAGTCGTCGCCCCGCGAAGTCCGCTGGGGGACCGTCGTTGCCCGGCGGGTCCTCCGCTGGAAATTCGCGTCCCGACCCTCCCGCCAGCTTTCTCGCGGGTCGGTTGCGTTGCGAACACCCTGCCCCGAAAGTCGATTGCTGTGCACGCCGAAATCCCTCCCGCTGCCGCTCAGGAACTCCACAGCCCGCCCCCGCCGGGCTGGAAATGGTATCGCGAACTGAACAGCGGCCACTGGTTCATTCTGGTCGTGGCGGCACTGGGCTGGCTGTTCGACACGATGGACCAGCAGTTATTTGCCCTGGCCCGCACCCCCGCCTTGCGGGAACTGCTGCCGCGCGTCGGAGACGCCACCGCGGTGAGTCCCACCGATCTGACGGCCGCGAATGGTCAGGTCACTGCCGTCTTCCTTATTGGCTGGGCCACCGGCGGACTGATTTTTGGTGTGCTGGGGGATCGCTTCGGACGGGCCCGCATTATGGCCTGGACCATCCTGCTGTATTCACTCTTCACCGGGCTGAGTGCGTTTTCCGTCGGGCTGTGGGATTTCGCCTTGTATCGGTTTCTGACCGGTCTGGGTGTCGGTGGAGAATTCGCCGTGGGGGTCGCGCTTGTGGCCGAGGCCATGCCCACGCGGGCGCGCCCGTATGCCCTCGGGCTGGTGCAGGCTCTCTCCACGGTGGGGAACATCGCGGCGGCGTTTGTGGGGATGGGGCTGGGTCACCTGGAGCATTCCGGCGCGATTGGCTCGGCCTGGCGCTGGATGTTTGTCGTGGGAGCCGTGCCCGCGCTGCTGGTGCTCGTGATCCGCTCGCGATTGAAAGAGCCCGAATCGTGGGTGCGGGCGCGTGAGGAGCGTCGTCGATCGCCAAACCCGGCCAGCTTGCCGCAGTTGGGATCGTATCGAGAGATGTTCTCCGTACCTCTGCTGCGTCATCGCGCGATCATCGGTCTGTTGATGGCGTTTTCGGGCGTCGTCGGGTTGTGGGGTATCGGCTTTTACGTCTTTGATTTGTTCGATGCCGTCCTGCGGCAGCACTTCAAAGGCGCAAATCTGACTGGCCCAGAGCTGGATGGTACCGTGGCGTGGTGGAAAGGCATCTGCTCCATCATGTTTAACTTTGGGGGCTTCTTCGGCATCTATGCATTTGCCCCTCTGTCGCAGCGCATCGGACGCTTGCCCACGTTTGCACTCTCTTACACGGCCGCTGGCCTCACCACGGCTGGCGTGTTCCTCACGCTGGACCAGTTTCACGAGATCTACTGGATGGTTCCGGTGATGGGATTCTCGCTGATGTCGCTGTTTGGCGGATTCGCCGTCTATTTCCCGGAACTGTTTCCCACCCGCTTGCGGAGCACCGGGACGTCGTTCTGTTACAACGTCGGCCGCTTTGTGGCGGCTTCCGGCCCGTGGACGCTGGGGCTGCTGACTCACCGAGTGTATGCGAGCTACGGCGCTATCGATGCCACTCTTCCGCTGCGTTATGCCGGCGCGACGATGTGTGTCATTTTTCTGATGGGGCTAGCCGCACTGCCGTTCGCACCGGAAACCAAGGATCAGCCGCTGCCCGA
>JBGSIP010000472.1:0-4105 GCA_041742495.1 Planctomycetaceae bacterium | reverse complement strand
CGAATGGGCCCGCGTCGCCGCCATGATGGAACTCGATCGTGGCGACCCGTTGAGTTTCTCGCTCGGTTCGACATCGACTTCCCGTCGTGGTCGCTCACAGCGCCGTGATGATGGCGATGAGCCCCCCACACCAACGGAAATCTCCGTGGAAGATCTCGACGCGGAACTCGATCTGCTGCTGGCAAAAATCAACCAGCACGGGATCGCCGCCTTGAAGCGGCATGACCGGGACCGTCTGCAGGTGCTGAGCGAATGTCTCCGCGCCCGCCGGGCACAATCTCCATCGCAGCCTCAGACGCCCCTGCCGTAGTCCGGCACGCCCGCGTTTGGCAGCGTGTGGAGTAACTCAACCTGCAGCAACGCTGGGTGCCACTGGCTTCGCCGCTCCCGTGAGATACGAGAGCGAACAACACTGGCAAAGCCCCGACGCACCCAAGGCGTTGTTGTGTGGGCAGAGTTCAACAGGCCGCTAGCTCGCTTCGTCCGTGGCGTTAACGAGCGCCGCCAGCAAGTCCATGGGCGAAATAATGCCCACCAGCTTGCCTGCCGCATTGACGACGGGCACTCGGTGCATGTGGTTGTTGCACATCAGCCGCACGACTTCGAGATAGCGGGCATGCTCTGTCACGCTGGGAGGATCGCGCCGCATAAAGTCTCGCACCGTCCCTGTCGGCATCCGGTCCCGGGATTCCATCATCACCCAGGACCCGCTCAGGCTGTCATCACCGGCAATCTCACTCGCAGCGGGCCGGGGTTGCTTGGTCCGAAAGATATCGCGGACGGACAGCGTGCCGACCAGTTGGCCACTTTCGTCAATCACTGGTCCGCCTGAATGGCGACGGGCCCGCAGCAGACTGGTGGCTTCCTCGATCGACATTGTTGCCGACAAAATCGTCAGTGTCTGGCACATCAGATCGCGTGCGGACAAGGAGCCCAAGCGTCCAGGAAGTTTTGACGTCATGGTTGTTTGTCCCTTCGTCAGTCAATGATATCCGTACAATGACGAGTCCACGTCGAACCTGACAGCCGATGCTGCTCCGTCGGCAGTGGACCCCGGCGTTATGGCGATGGTCTCACGCTTCGGCCACAAACGCTGCCCCGCGAAGCGCCCGGCGATAACGCGATAGCGCCATCAACGGGAACGAAATGCGGTAGTAATCATACCGCAGGTAGAACACCTTGGGAAAACCAGTCCCCGTGAACTCTGGCTCGTGCCACTGGCCATCCGCAGACTGGGAGTTCATCAGATACTCGGCTGCCCGACGGGCCGCATCGCAAGTGGCGAGTCCGCCGGCAATCAAGGCCAGCAGGCCCCACGCGGTCTGTGACGCCGTCGACGGACCCACACCTGCCAGGCGCTGGTCGGAGTAGCTTTGGATGGTCTCTCCCCAACCGCCGTCCGGATTCTGTCGCGACAGCAGCCAGTCGACCCCCTGCTCAATCAGCGGATCATTGGCCGGGACTCCAATCGCCTCCAGGCCCTGCACAACCTGCCACGTTCCGTAGATGTAGTTGACGCCCCAGCGTCCCAGCCAGCAACCGGCGGACTGCTGATCGGACTGGATGAAGTCGAGTGCCCGCGGAACCGCCGGATACGATCGGCCAATACCCAGCTTCCCCAGCGATTCAAGCACTCGCGCCGTGATATCGGCTGTCGGAGGATCGATCATTGCATTGTGGTCGGCAAACGGCACCCGTGTGAGCAGTTCGCGTGTGTTGTCGACATCAAAGGCTCCCCAGCCACCATTCCGACACTGCATGGCGAGCATCCAGCGGGTTCCCCGCGCAATCGCAGCCAGCAACCGCTGAACCCGTTCGATGTCCCCCAGCGCCTGCCGCGGGTTCATCGTCCGTCCCGACACCACCGTCCGCACTTCGGTCGGCGTGGAGAGATATTCCACCAGCCAGTCCGCGTGACCATCCCCAGGGGCCAGCGCGGCGAGCGCCATCAGCACCATTGATGTGTCATCGACATCCGGGTAGTACGCGTTGCGATACTCGAAACACCACCCGGAAGGCTCAACATCAGTCACCTTCTCGGCCCAATCTCCACGCTGTCGAATCTCGCGATCGAGCAACCAGTCGGCAGCGCGCTGCAACGCGGCCGCATCGGCGGCCACACCAGCATCGCGCAAGGCAATGGTGGCGATCGCCGTATCCCAGACGGGTGACTGACAGGGCTGCACGCGGAATCTGCCGTGTTCCCACACAAACAGTTTTTCCAATGCTGCCCACGTCTGGACCACCAGCGGGTCATCGTCGGGGCAACCCAGTCCCCGCAGCGCCACCAGCGTCCAGACGATGGGCGGATATATGGCCCCGAGGCCATCACTGTGCTCAGCGTGTTCCGTCAGCCAGGCCCGCGCTTTGCGCACAGCCAACTCCCGCCCGGGCCGCAGATTCCACTGGTCGGCCCACTTCAGCAGGCGGTCGGTCGCTTCAAAAATGGTCCGCCACGGCACCCACGACTGACGCGCCGGGGGATCGACGACATCGCGGGGCACAGCGCGGGGCAGGGCACAGCGTCCACTCGCAAACAATTCATCCAGTCCACAGCGGTCGGCTGTGCGGGTCACCGGCTGCGCTGCCCACACCAGACTCAGCGGCACCACAATTGTCCGCGTCCAGGCCGACATTTCGGTCAGATTCACGGGCGACCAGCGCGGCAGCAGCAGCAGTTCCGGAGGCACAGCCGGACAATCGTAATACGACACCAGCCCCAGCATGGCCATATAAAAGCGGGTATAGCTGTTCACACGCTCGGCACCACCGTGGGCCAGAATGGCCTCGCGGGCGCGGATCATGGCCGGAAGTTCCGGCGACCAGCCACACAGCTTCAGTGACCAATACGCCTTGACCGACGCACTGATATCCAGCGACCCGCCAGGGACCAGCGACCACCCGCCATGCGTCTGCTGTTTGGAAGCGACGGCCTCAGCCAGCGGCGACATCAGTTCCGGGCGCGGATTCTCCAGAAACGTCAACAGCAGAATGGTCTCCGATTCGAGGATGGAATCTCCTTCGAGCGGAGCTTCCCAATGTCCTTCCGGTTTCTGCTGATCCAGCAGCCATGACCGCGTGCGTTGAATGCTTCGCGCGAGAGCGGCATCCGTCCCGGAAATGTGTGGACCCGACAATTCGTCCGTCCCCTGTGGTCCGTCGAACCGAAAGCGATGCGATTTGAGTCGTCCTGACTCCATGTCAATCCCCGTGGTGATTCCCCGTTCGCAGGTCGGCTGCAGTCGCTGCAAAACGCCTCCTCTTGAGGCACCACCGACGCCCGCCATGCTAGGTCGCCAGCCCAGACTCTGCAATGTGGGAATCGCCACCCCAACCCATTGCCGCAGAGGCGTTTGTCAGCCTCGTCCGGCTCCCCAACAGGGAACGCTCTCGACCTTGTTCCCCACGTCAGAATCCCCCTATCATCCGCGGCATGCCTCCAACGCTCTCTATCCACCGCCTGCCCACAGACGTTCCCGTCGATCAACTCGCGGCGAGCGCCGCCGTCGTGGTCGACATTCTGCGCGCATCCTCCACCATCACCACGGCCCTCGCGCACGGAGCCTCGGCTGTCATCCCGTGCCTGACGGTTGAGGAAGCCACGGCTTGGCGCGACCAACTCCCCCCCGGAGCAGCCCTGTGGGGTGGAGAACGCGGTGGCCAGTTGATCCCCGGGTTCGATCTCGACAATTCTCCCCGCGCCTACACGCGCGACATCGTCGCGGGAAAAACCATCGTCTTCACCACGACCAATGGCACCCGGGCCCTGGCCGCCTGCCAGTCCGCCCAACTGACCGTACTGGGATCTTTTCTGAATCGGGATGCGGTCGCCGCGATGCTCAGGGCGCGGGGCCTGCCCGTCCACATCGTGTGTGCCGGCACGGATGGCGAGCCGACCGAAGAAGACGAATGCTTTGCCGCCGATCTCGCTCACCAGTTGCTGCTTCCGGCCGGGCCAGCGAACTCGTGCTATCGCCTGCAGAATGATTTCGCTCACGAAGTCTGTGCCCGCTGGCCACTCCCCATCGATCGTCCCGCCGCGCTGCAAGCCAGCCGCGGCGGACGCAATCTCAGGGCCCTGGGCCTCACTGATGATATTGCCGTT
>JBGSIP010000471.1:0-3281 GCA_041742495.1 Planctomycetaceae bacterium | reverse complement strand
GATGCCTTTGCCGAGGCGGGCGTCGGCTGGGGAGGAACGATCGTGAACGAGTTTCCGGCCACACGCATCGACCGCGTGTTTCTGAGCCGCGAATGGGAACCGCTAACGGCCGCCGCTGTTCAGACGCGCTATTCCGACCATCGACTCGTGGTGGTTGACGTCCGGCTACCACGTGCCGCCACGGCGACTCGCGAGAACCGCGCTCTCAATGCCAGTCCGTCCCCGTGAGCAAATACTCGATGCGGTCGGCCTGCTCGGCCGCTTCCAGCACGGTGCGGCGAATTTCCTCAGGATCGACCGTGCCGCGGGGATAGCTGGTGGAGATCACAAAGTAGTCGCGGCCATGCACGTTGCGGACGGAGATGCCGCCAAAGGCGAGGCTGCCATTCATGCGCAGCGCTGTTTCATAAAACGACTGCTGAGCCGGGCCACAGAGCGCATAAATCTGCAGCAATCGCTCTCCGGGATTGTGCTCGGAGGGATCGAGAATGACGCGATGCCGTCGTCCCCCCGGCAGCCCCACACTGACTTCATACCCATCGGGAATCGCCCGCCAGGCCACGTCGTCGCTGTCTCGAAAGGCCTCCCGCAACAGCGATTCCAGATCGCGGACCTGCCCCAGAACAGCGTGCAGCAATTGCGAAGCTGCCACACCGCTTTGTGGCCGCCCGCCGGGATGCTTGGCGAGCATCAGGTCCACACATTCCACGATCTCCAGCGGAATCTCCGGATGCAGGTTCCGCAGTGGCGGATGCGATTCCGAAGTGACGTTGCTGATCAACGTGGCCAGATCCGGGCCCGTGTACGGGAGCCGTCCCGACAGCATGACGTAATAGCAGACACCTAACGCGTAGATGTCGCTGGCGGGCAGGGGTTCAGCGCGTTGAAACAGCTCGGGAGCCATGTACGGCGGCGTGCCCACCGCCACCACGGCCGGCGCACATTTTGTCGGCGTGACGGCCCGCGCGAGGCCGAAGTCTCCCACTTTGGGCGTACCGTCGGCGGTCAGCATGATGTTGGCCAGCTTCAGGTCGCGGTGCAGAATGCCACGGCGATGGGCCAGCGACAGCCCATCTGCGACCCGTGCCAGCAGTTGTGTAGCGCGGATGGGATCGAGACGACCCCGGTCGCGAACCAGAGCGGCCAGCGAGCCGCCCCCCAAGAACTCCATTTCCAGAAAGTGTCGCCCGCTGCATTCCCCAATGGCGTGCGTCGTCACGATATTGGGATGGATGAGGCTGGAGGCCGCTCGCCCTTCGTCCTGAAACCGCGTCAGCGCATCGGGCACCAGCGGCATATCTTCGTGCAGCACCTTGAGGGCACAGGCACGCCCCAGTCCCAGATGTTTGGCCAAATAGACGCGCCCCGTGGCTCCACGCCCCAGCAGCACATCCAAGCGGTAGTGCGACAACTGCCGACCGATGGCCGGATCGGGATCTTCGATCATGTCATTCCGGGTGCGATCCCAGGATTGATCGGAGAAGTGAGCCGTCGATTGATCGTGTTCGAAGGGCATCAGTACCTGCGGTGCCATGAAGGGACCCTGCCGAGAGCTAACGACGCGGGGATTGAAACAGGCCCGGGCCGCGCGCGGCAGTCCAAAGCCTGCGTGCCGTCACGCTCGGTGTGACTCTGCGGCGTGGCATGGGACCCGATCGCGTTGACAGCCCCGCCAGGACACCGGGCCGCGGCCCGAGGGGCTCGCCACCCAAGTGTCCGTTGATGGTCAGTCGTCTGCGAACGGCCAGTATTGGGTCGAATCCCTCAAATTGGCAGAGAAAAGCAGAAAAAGTCTTTCCGCCGTCGTCTCTCCAGGCAATCGCCCGCGCCTCGCCCGCTATTCCTCCCCATTCGACTTCCCGGCTGTCACCGGCCGCACATAGGGGGCCCGGTCGAACGCGTCGTCATTCAGACGGGGATCGTGGTGATGGGAGAGTTCCTCCAGCAGTTGACCACGCAGCTCCAGGCGGACCGATTCAAAAGCTGCCTCCCCCGCCAGATTCTGAATCTGGTCCGGGTCCGACTGAATGTCGTACAGCTCCTCCGCCGGCCGCAAAGCAAAGCCGAGTTCCCATTCCCGCGGATAGGCCGATTGCCCCTGTGGCGACACCAGAAAGTCTCGAGTCGGTCCAAAATCGATATCCATGCGCCGCTGCACACCGGGGGAAGAGTCCAGTGGGGGCGTGGCGACCGGCCAGCGATCCGGCTTGAAGTTCACGATGTACAAGTACCGCTCTGTTCGCAGTGCCCGCATAGGATACGGGAGGTTGTCCTCTCGCGCTACGTTCACGTGCGTTTCGCGGCCGCACACGGCCCACCCGCGCAATTCGCGTTCAGGTTGAGCATTCGCAGGATCAAGGGCAGGCCACAGGCTTTGGCCGTTCATGTCTGGAGTCGGCGGGAGACCTGCAGCGGCCAGAAATGTGGGGGCCAGATCGATCAGTGACACGGGAGGACGCACAATCCGGCCAGCCGCCACGCGACCGGGCCAGCGCACCACCAGCGGGACCTGCACCCCGAAGTCGTACAGATTGCATTTTCCCCGCGGGAATCCGGGGGCACCGTGGTCACCACTGACAACCAGCAGCGTGTTGTCCATCTCGCCCAGCGTTTCCAGTTCTTCTCGCAACACACCGATTGCCGCGTCCACGGCCAGAACCTCACCCAGATAGTCCGCGAAGTCCTCGCGCACAAGCGGCGTGTCGGGCAGAAATCGCGGCAGTTTTCCGGCGAGTTGATCCGGGTTGAGGCCCCACAGCGCTCGGCCTGAGCCCTGCACCCAGGGGCGATGCGTGTTGGTGGGGTGAAACGAGTAATAGAACGGCTGGCCAGGCGCCCGGTCTTTGAGAAATAACCGGAAGTTTTCGCGCACTTCATTCAAGAGCGCGGCCCGCGCGGAGGTGGGGTCTTTCGCAGCACTGACGGTTTGCGAGAAGTTGTTGAAGCGTTTGCCGGCCCCCTGATAGTTGCGCTCTTTCCCCCCCAGGCGGTCTTCGAAGCAATGCAGCTTGTAGGTCCAGCCGATGTGATACCCGGCCCGCTGCAGCAACAGGGGATAGCCGACCACTTCATCAAACGGATCTTCAAACCCGGGCATCCACGGATGATGGAGTTGAGAGTGGCTGCCATTGCGGAAAAAGTGCCGGCCCGCGAGCAGCGCGGCGCGCGACGGGGTACACGATGGTGCGCTGACCAGCGCGTTCCAGAACAGCGTCCCCTCGGCGGCCACCCGGTCGAACTCCGGTGTCGAGAGGATGTCGTTGGGAGTCGCCCGCTGCGGA
>JBGSIP010000470.1:0-3946 GCA_041742495.1 Planctomycetaceae bacterium | reverse complement strand
CCGACGGGTCGGGAGCCCATCGCGGCCAGGTCCGACAGATTCACGGCGACCGCCTTGCGACCGGCCCAGCGCGGACCACACTCGGCCACGCGAAAGTGAACCCCTTCGAGCAGCACATCTTTGGCGATCACCAGCCCCCGGCCGCCCAGATCGGACACCACGCAGGCGTCATCACCAATGCCCAGCGGCACATGCGGCGAAGTGCCTGCGCGCTGTCGAATCCAATCGATCAGCGCGAATTCGGGCCGCGGATCGCAGACTCTGGAACCGGGCTCAGAGGCGTCGCCTCGCGTGAGGGAATCGGCGGACCTACGGAACTCGGCAGCAGGGGAGCCGGAAGCAGACACAGGGGCGGCTTTGTCACTTGGCGGTCGGATGGAGAGGGGCACCAACGCCCCTCGTTCTCCGCCAGCATATCACGCCTGCCGCCGTGCTGAGCGGCCTGGCGTGAGCATTTCGACAATCAGCGGGCCGCCAGCTTCAGGTGCCCGAACAGGGTTTCGCCCTGCCGCAGGATGTAGAACTTCAGTGGGCTGAAGCTCGTCAGTTGCGGGTGATCGACCACGAACTCCACGTCTTTCATGGTCACCGTCTGCCAGACGTGCAGACCAATCAGCACGTCGCCTGCTTTGAGGCCGTTCTTCGCCGCGGGGCTGCCGGGACGAACTTCCGCGATCACCATGCCACTACGCTGCCGACGATCGGCGGTCGCTCGGCTGTCCACTGGGGCGGCGTCCAGCTTCACGCCCAGTCGATCCCAGACCTTTTCGTCCACGGTCCCGACGACAGGTGAGGCACTGACGGCTCGTTCGACACCCCCGGCGCTGATGGCGGACAGACCACTGCGGATGGGGAGCGGAGAAATCTTCAGGGCTACTTCCAGCTCCCGGCCATCCCGCCGCACAGTCACCTGAGGATCGACGGTGCGATCGTGATCGAGCAGCAGGCGTTCAAAGTCGGCCCGGTCGGCAACGGGTACCCGGTCCACAGACACAATCACATCGCCGGGCAGAATGTTGATCGGCTCGGGAGTCCCGCTGGACAGGTCAGCCGTTTCGACGACGGACGCATCACTACGGACCGACGTCTGGCGAATGCGCGACACGCGCAGTTCGCGGATGTCTTCCGTCTTTACGTCTTCAGTTTCCAGGCCGTGGCTCACACCGTTGAGCAATTCGATGCTGATCAGTTCGGCGATCACTTCGCGGGCATCGTCAATCGGAATCGCAAAGCCAATGCGCTGAGCTCCCGCACGAATGGCCACATTGATGCCAATCACTTCGCCATCCAGATTGAGCAGCGGTCCGCCACTGTTGCCCGGGTTGATGCTGGCATCGGTCTGGATGAGGTTGGCGTATGACTGTGTTTCGTTCACGTCAACATCGCGGTGCATGGCACTGACGATGCCGGACGTGATGGTGTGGACGTAGCCAAACGGATTGCCGACGGCGATGACCGTTTCGCCCAGCATGAGATCGGCGGACACCCCGAGCTTCATGGTTTCGAGGGTCCGCTGCGGCTCGATTTTGATCAGTGCCAGGTCATGCTTGCGATCGAACGACAGCACCTTCGCTGCGTAGCGGCTGCCATCGGCGAGGGAGACATCCAGTACGTCGACATCGGCCACCACGTGGTAGTTGGTCGCCACGTAACCCCGCGGGTCGACGACAATTCCCGCTCCCATGCCGGTGATTTTTTTGGCAGAGGAGGTTCCAAACAGGGCATCGGCTTCGGTCGCGGTCTTTTCCGTGTGGATGTTGACCACGGCGGTTTTCGCGGTTTCGATCGCCTTGACCAGCGGGGTGTCCCGCCGGGAGCTGGCTTCTGCCTCGCGAGGCATCCAGAGGACGCCCGTCATCAGCATCAGTGGCAGAAGAATGCATTGCTTCATGACAGAGCTGATCTTTGCCGGAGAGCGTCGCCGGTCGGTGTTCCTCCCCCCACGGGAAGCCCGACCTGTCTAGGGCAGGATCGGCAGTTGCGTTTTTGTGAGTTGAAAGCCGGCGTTGCACCTCCTAAACCTTGCCAGTCCTACCACGCGCGACGCTGGGGCAAGTGTGACGGTTTGCCGCGGCTCAGCCGGGTCAATCTGGTGGCGATGTCCCAGTTTTTCTGCAGCCAGCTTGCGGCAGCCGAGTGGTGCCTGCCGGGAGCGGATTGATCACGCGTGGCGATCGCCCCTCGACCGTGCACATCAGTCAAACCGTCCGGCCCTTCGCGGAGAATCTGATGAATCGACGTGCCCGACTCGAAGAAATGCTCAAGTCCGACCCGACCGACGCTTTTTTATTATTTGGTCTGGCGATGGAAGCCGTCCGGGAAAATGACCATCCGGCGGCCGTGCAAGGGTTCCAAAATCTGCTCGCGACACATCCGCAACATGCTGCCGGATACCTGCAACTGGGCCAGGTGTGGATGCGGGCGGGTGAGGAATCTCAGGCGGCCGAGGTGTTCCGCAACGGCATTGCTGTGGCCCGCCAGAGCGGGGACAGCCACGCCGCTGCCGAAATGCAGGGCTTTCTCGACACCCTGTAGCCGCGGTTGAGATGCCCGCGAATGCCGCGCGCGGCCGGCTGCCGGCCTCTGTTCCGTTCGCCCCGGCGAATTTGCCAGTGAGGGCCGGTGGGATTACGATCGCAGTTTCCCCATACCATCACCCGGAAAGTCCGCACCATGAGCGCACCACAGTACGATTTTGCCACGAACTGCCTTCACGCAGGACAGACGCCCGACCCGGCGACGAACTCCCGGGCCGTGCCCATCTATCAGACGACGTCATACGTGTTTAACAGCACCGATCACGCCGCCAATCTGTTTGCTTTGCGTGAGTTCGGAAACATCTACACCCGGTTGATGAATCCCACTTGCGACGTTCTGGAACGTCGACTTGCCGCGCTGGAAGGTGGCTCTGGGGCACTCGCTGTGGCATCGGGTTCGGCCGCGGTGACGTATGCCATCCTCAACATTGCTTCCGCCGGCCAGAACATTGTGTCGTCCACCAGCCTGTATGGCGGGACGTACAACCTGTTCCACTACACGTTTCCCAAGCTGGGCGTGAACTGCAAATTTGTGGATCAATCGGACCTGTCGGCCGTAGCCCGGGCGATCGACGACAAGACCCGCTGTCTGTTTGTCGAAACCATCGGCAATCCGCGGGCCGACGTCCCCGATCTGGAAGCGCTGGCCAAGATCGCTCATGACGCCGGCATCCCGCTGATTGTTGACAACACCACCGCTTCCCCGGCCTTGTGCCAGCCGTTCCGCTGGGGAGCCGACATCGTCGTGCATTCGTGCACCAAGTTCATCGGCGGTCATGGCACATCGATCGGGGGGATCGTGATCGAGCAGGGGGACTTCCCGTGGGGCAACGGAAAGTTCCCGGAACTGACAGAGCCGGAACCGAGCTATCACGGCATGAAGTTCTTTGAAACGTTCGGCCCGATGAAGCTGGCTTACATTCTCAAGCTGCGGACCCAGTTGCTGCGCGACACCGGTGCTGCGATGAGCCCGTTCAACGCCTTCCAGTTCCTGCAGGGGCTGGAAACGCTGCACCTGCGTATGGAGCGCCACAGCAGCAACGCCCAGCAGGTGGCCGAATTTCTACAGGGCCACAAGAACGTCGCGTGGGTCAATCACACGGGCCTCAAGTCGCACCCCAGCCATGCCGCAGCCGGCAAGTACCTGCCGCACGGTGCCAGCGCCGTCTTCGGTTTTGGCGTCAAGGGGGCCACGCCTGCCGAGCAACAGGCCAACGGTGTGAAGCTGATCAATAAGGTCAAGCTGTTCTCGCACCTGGCGAATATCGGCGATGCCAAGTCGCTGATCATTCATCCCTCCAGCACGACGCATCAGCAGTTGTCGCCAGAAGAACAGGTGAAGACCGGCGTCACGCCCGATTTCGTCCGGCTGTCGATCGGCATTGAATCGGCGAAGGACCTGATCGCGG
>JBGSIP010000469.1:0-3694 GCA_041742495.1 Planctomycetaceae bacterium | reverse complement strand
ACACCCGCAAATAGCGGAAATACCACACTTCATGCCCCAGCCGCCGCGCCTTGGGCACCGGGATCAGCGGCGAATTCGTCAGCGGCTCCGCCCCAGAGAACGGGTTCATCCCGCCGGGCAGATTGTCCTGTGGCTGATACTGTGGAGGCGCGGGCGGAAAATCGGGCTGAGCACTTGCAGGAGGCAAGGGAATCTCAGAGGCCCCCGGAAATCCATTCTGGTTCAGCAAGGGGGGCTGCGACGATGATGGCGGTTGAGCCACCGGTGCCTCGACAGCCGCAGGAAAGCCACCCGTCTTCTTGATGATGAAGGGCTGCGAAGGGTCTGCTGCCGGTTCTGAGGCCGGTGCGGCAGCCGGAAACGCATTGCGGGGCGATTCCGCCACGGGCGTGGGGGCCAGTTGACTGAACGGATCGAAGCTTCCGGTTGGTGCCGGTTGCACGGCGACCGTTCGATCGGTAGCGCCACCGGTGAGAATTACCTGGCTCGCCCCAGCCGGTGCCGAGGCTGATTCAAAGGCTCCCATCGCGGGGGCTGCAGCTCCCATCCAGGCCGGCACGTCGGCAGCCGGCGACGCAGCCGCCAAGGCGGGTTCTGCAGGTGCCGGTTCACTCTGCGCGGGGGGATTTTGCGATGGCGCAAATCCTGCCAGAGGATGGCTGATTTCTGGTTCGGAGGCAGGCTGGTTCACTGCCAGAGTGACAGGTTGCGTGTGCTGCTGGCTCCACGCCTCCCACGGATTGGCACCCGCGGGTTCGGCCATGGCCGCCGCGGCAACAGGCTCTGGTTGCGGACGTGACAACTCGACGAGCGCTGCGAGCGCAGGATTCTCCGATGGTGGCCGCTCTTCGTTGGCAATGGGCAAGTCGGCCTGATAGCCACTCAGCGAGAGAGGCTGCGGCCCCGCAAGGGCACTGCCGACTTCATCATGAAACTGGATGGCCAAAGCCACGCCGGTGACGAGCACGCCACAAATTGCGCCATACTTCCAGAACGTCGCCTGCATGGAACTCCCTTTCCGTGCTGACCTGAGCCATGTGAGATGACTCGATCGAACACTGCCGTGTCCGTAAACCTTCGGCGCGGTCGATGACCCGCGTGAGAGAGCCTTGGCAACCCAAGTGGTTGTTGTGGCTGCCTCCGCGGCGCGACAAGTCTGACCGTATCATCCGAGATACGGTCGACGTCGCCGGCGCGAAAATCACCGTCCAGCGGTGGAAATTCAACACCTGGCATTCCCGCAGCCCGCATTCGTAGCAAATCTTTCAATTCAGCGAAAGGGGAGTCTGGTCCAGATTCTTGTCCGCGTGCTCGCCGTGGAATTGCCGCGGTTGTCCGACGGCCGCCCGCCAGAAAGTTGCTGGCCTCACCTCGACAGGGGTTGGCTGCCTGCATGCGGGTCAAGAATTGCAATCTGGTGGCCGAGCCGCCCCAAAACGTGTACACTCGTGGATGTTTTGCAGCTTTGCTGTTCGGCAACCTGGAGGGTGAATCAAACCATGAAGACCACACTCACGCTACTCATTCCACTGCTCCTGACGTCGTTCACGGCACTCCCCGCAGCGGAGCGCCCCAATGTCTTGTTCATCGCAATTGACGATCTACGGCCCGAGATCGGTGCCTATGGCGTGCACCGAGCGGTCACGCCCAATATCGACCGTCTGGCCGCGAAGAGCATGCGATTCGATCGCGCTTACGTGACCTATCCTCTCTGCCTGCCATCGAGAGCTTCGATGCTGACAGGACGACGAATTGACTATTCCGGCGAAGGCAAGCAACGCGACTTCAACCAGTTGATCGATCTGCAGCAGACCTGGCCCGCCACATTCCATCAAGCGGGGTATTGGTCAGCCACGACAGGCAAGGTCTACCACGGGTCTCCTCCGAAAAACGATCTGGCGGCATGGGATGTTCCCGGAGAGTCCTGGAGAGGCGGCTTCAAAGACTGGTCGCGGGAGTTGATGAGCCGCGTTGTGGCCGAGGCTGGCCCACCGGAGATCGTCGACCAGTTTCGTAAAAAGGGTGGCGGCGCAGGTTCGCTGCTGTACATGGCCGTCGACGGAGACGACGAGGTGCTCACGGACGGCCAAACAGCCAGTATCGCCATCGAATATTTGCGCAACCGGCCGCAAGACCAGCCCTTTCTCATCTGTGCCGGGTTTAGCCGCCCACACATGCCCTGGATTGCGCCAAAGCGATACTTTGACCTTTACGACGGCACAAACATTGAACTTCCGCCCATGCCAGAGGGGGCCAAACGGCAACTTTTGCCGGAAGATATCGGCTCGGGCGTCAGCAAGGATGCGGCGCTGTGGAACGAAGGGGTCTCCGATGACGATGCCCGCGAGCTGATCAAGGGCTATCTGGCCAGCGTTTCTTATTCGGATGCACAGGTCGGCCGCCTGCTGGACGCCTTGGAAGCCAGCGGAGAGGCAGACAACACGGTTGTCATTCTGTGGGGCGATCACGGCTATCACCTCACAGACCACGGACTGTGGCGAAAAAACACGATCTATCACGTCGCCAACCGGATCCCGCTCTTGATTCATGTGCCGGGCAAAGCAGCCGGGGTCTGCCAGCGGATTGTGGAAAGCATCGACCTGTATCCAACTCTGCTGGCGCTGAGCGGAGTCACTGATGGAGACTTGCGACTTGAAGGCCGCAACTTGATGCCCCTGCTGGACAACCCGGAAACCGACTGGAACTTTCCCGCCTTCATCCACGCCGGCAAGGATCACGGAATGGTCACGGACCAGTACCGCTACTCGGTTTCAAACAACGGGACCGAAAAGCTGTTCGACCTCCGCGCAGATCCGCATGAATGGAACAATCTGGCAGCGGACCCGCTGCACTCCGAGCGCATCCGATCGATGCGATCGGCAGTGGCGGAGGCCTGGAAGGGGGACCACTGACGGCTATGAGGATGGTGCCTGCGAGGCCAGACTCATGCCATTCCCGGCCTCGCAGACGAGCCCGCCCCGGCAGTGCGTCGCTTGCCATGGTGGTGCTCAGGGAGCAATCATTCTAACTCTCTGGATTGAACCGTTTCGGGAGCTTTCATTGTGTCGCCTCAGGAACTCCAGTCTTCGCAACCCAGCCATGGCCTCTTGTGGGCGGCCACGTTGCTGCTCATTTGCTCCGTGACCATCTTCCCTGCGAGCATTCTCCCGCTCAGGATTTGTCCTGCACAGGAGGTGCCACCGGGTGAAGCGCCACTCACCCCGCGCTGGCGAATTCTGGTGAATAACTCGCGTCCTCGCGCGGGGACTGCTGCCATCCCGGAGGACGCCTTCGTGCGTCCTCTGGCGGAGTTTGAAATGACCGGACCGCGTCCGGGAGACCAGTTTCTGCTGGGGAACTTTCGCGTCGATGGGGCCTGGGGTGTGGTCAACGGAGACTTGGCGCGGGTGCAAGGCAAGAACGCGGCCTTGCAACTGGCGGTGGCCGAGGATTTTCACATGGAGGCGGTCGTCAGTGCCGAAGGTCTGGGGGGCTGGTTCCTGCTGCTGGGGTGGGACGAGGGAAACGGGTATGCCATCTACAACGTGAATCTCAAAACGAGTGGGAGCCCCTGGCTGGTCACCGAATTTCGCGGTTTTCAAGGGGTGGAAGAGACGCATCGGGAATTCAAACGGTACGAGTGCAAGGGCTTCGAGCCGCTGGAAGTGCTGGTGAAAGACAAGCGGCTCTCGCT
>JBGSIP010000468.1:0-7609 GCA_041742495.1 Planctomycetaceae bacterium | reverse complement strand
CCCTGGCGGCAGTCGTTTGGGGGCAGTCGCGGGGCGCACGCGGAAGAGTTGGCAGCGAATGAGGCACGGCAGAGAGGGAACGCACTCGCAACGGCGCGTCCCCTCAACGATCAGTTGAGAGTTCGACAGGCAGTAGCTGTTCGCGGGGGGCGAACAGAGCGGCTGACCTGGCATGGTGACTACGGGGATCCCGATCATGGCCCGAAACGTGTGGAAGAATCATGCTCGCCTGACGGGCATGACGGCATCGCTGGCGATGATGCTCAGCGCCGGGTGCACGCACCTTGGCTGGGGCAACTCCTGCCAGTCAGGGGCCTGCGGGTCGACCTGCGCCACTGAAATGTGTGGAAATCAGGGTTGCGGAACAACTGGCTGCTCGGCCGGCAATGAATGCGGCGATGCCAGTTGCTCCTCCTGCGGCGGACGTCGGTCCCGCTTTGGACTTTCTGGTTGCGGCTGCAGCGGCTGGAAGGCCCGCTGGTGCGGCATGTGGCGAACCAACGCCATTCCGGAAACACTGCCGCTGGGTAGCACCATCCGGGCGCACTACCAGGCCATGCAAACCAACGCCGAAGCGACGGACTTTGTGCTCTTCAACCACGACTTCGTGGGTGAAACGGCCGAACTGACGCCCGAAGGCAAAGACAAGATTCTCGAGATCGGCGCCCGCATGCGGAGCACGCCTTTCCCCGTGCTGATCGAACGGTCGGAAAACAATTCGAACCCGGAACTCGACGCGTTCCGCCGCAATCTGGTGGCGCAAGTGCTGACCGGGCTGGGGAATCAGGATGCAGATCAGCGGACGATCGTCTCGCCCGCCTACGATTGGGGTCTGACCGGCTTTGAAGGTGCCGCGAACTACGGGGTCTATCTGGGAACCGGGGTGAGCAGCGGCGGCGGGTTTGGCAACAACAACGGCGGCGGATTCGGCAACGGCGGATTTGGCGGCGGCGGTGGCGGATTCGGTGGCGGCGGTGGCTTCTAAGCCCTGACGTTCGTGCGGGTTCGCTTCATCGGCCGGCAGCGATGATCACTTCACACACTGGTCGGAACAGCTTGAATGTTCCGACCAGTGTTTTTTTGCGCGCTGCACCGATAGCCGCCTGTTGAACAACGCCAGCACAGCAACAGTCGGGGTGGCACGGGCACTGCCAGTGTGGTTCTCCCCGCGAAAAATAGGCACTGGCGAAGCGCAGTGGTACTCCGATTTGCTTCAGGCTGCGGTGGTTCAACAGGCTGGTAGACCTTCAACTGGCCAGACCTGACGCTGGCAAGAATTTCAGGATCACCGGGCAGACACGGGCCCCGGTTGCCGACCGGAGACCGGATGGACTATTGAATCGACCCGCGATCGTCGCGGGCAAATATGCACGATGATCGCGGCGTGCCCGTGGCGGTGCTGCCTCCCTGCAGCCATTCCATTTGCGCCGTAGCGATGCCAACCACGGCGATGCTTGAGGATGTCAGCGATCCCATGAGTCGGCCTGTTTCCTCCCCGTGGCTGCGAGCACTGCTGTGGGCCGGACTGGCTCTGTTGCTGTGCGGCTGCGGGAAAACGATTCAGCACACCGGAACCGAGCAATTGCTGGCTTCCGACGCTGTCGACCGGGCCATTTCACACGTCGACTTCTCTCCGCTGGCGGGCGAAACCGTCTACTTCGACACGCAATACATCCGCAATGTGAAGTCTGTCGGGTTTGTGAACGCGGAATACATCATCAGTGCGCTGCGACAGCAACTGCTTTCGGCGGGCTGCCGGCTGGTGCCCAACGAAGCGGCGGCGAAGGTGATTGTCGAAGCCCGCGTGGGGGCACTTGGTGCCGATCAGCACGAACTGACCTACGGCCTGCCCGCCAACAATCTGTTGTCGTCGCTTTCGTCGCTGGCTCCGGGAACGCCGACCGTGCCCACCGTGCCAGAGATTGCCATCGCAAAGAAAAACAATCAGTCCGCCGCGGCGAAGATCGGTGTGTTTGCGTATTACCGCGACAGCCGCGAGCCAATCTGGCAATCGGGCGTCAAGCAGGCCCGCAGCCGGTCGCGTGAAGTGTGGGTGCTGGGTGCCGGACCGTATCAAAGCGGCAGCATCTACGACGGGCCGCGTTTTGCGGGCAACAAGGTGCAAGGGCTGTTTGAATCGCCGGGGTCATCGCGCGATCCCGATCTGCAGAACGACTACTTCCGTGAGATTGTGTTCGCGGATCCAACCAGTCCTGCGACTCCGACCGACACACCCGGACCGCCCGCCGTATCGTTTGCATCTCAAACGGCGGACATCGAGGCACCCACGCTAGGGACAGCACCGACCGGGGGAAAGAAGCCCCGCCCGGCACCGATGACAGTCCCTGCGGTTTCGCCCCCGGAGAAGACCGATGTACGGGCTCCCGACCCGCGGGCCGGTGCCCCGCGATCCCCCCAGGACAAAGACGCGGAAGACGACGAAGACCCGACGGACGAAGCCGACAAAGACGATGGCGGAACCTGAGGCCGCAGCTGACGACGCCCGGAGGCTCTGCGCGAGATCGCATCCAGACCCATCGCAAAGGCACGGAACACGTCACAAAGACTCGCCCCTACTGGGCTCGCAGGCCGGGATTGACCCGTTTTTCCGGCAGGGCGTAGGATTCCGGCCGATTGGGATCGGCCGGGTGTCCGTCCCGGGGCCGCGATTGTTCGCGCAGGAATTCGGGTGAGTGAAACGTCCACGACGGGATGGAATCGGCGCTGGACGGCACGCTTGCTGGGCGTGGTGTTGCTCGCGTTGTGCGTGCGCGCACCGCTGACCGTCTTCGTTCAGCGCAGCCTCGACGCGGAACCAGGGCGGCGGTTTGTCATTGAAGGGGATGCTGCCGGGTACTGGGATCTGGCGTTGCGACTGCGGCGGGGCGAATCGTTCGAGATCTACTCGCCACCACGCCGCGTGTTGCGCATGCCGGGGTTTCCGGCCTTTGAAGCAGCGTGCATGGCCCTGGTGGGCGAAGAGATCCCGCGGGTCCGCTGGTGTCACGTCATTCTCGGCAGCCTGACTTGCGGCTTGGTGACCTGGACCGGTTGGCTGGGGCAAATGTCTCCCTTGTCGGCGACAGCGGCTGGTGTGGTGGCGGCGCTGCATCCCGCGTTGGCGGGGTTCTCAATCTGCCTGCTGTCGGAAACACTATTCGGAGCGACGTTGTTGCTATCGGTTGCCACCACATTCTGGCTGGGGCAACACACGGCAAGCTGTCCCGCCATTCGGCAGGCGATTGCCGCCGTGCTCGTGGGCGTGTGCGTGGCGATCGCCTGCTATGTGCGTCCCAGTTGGCTACTGGCGGCAGGCCCGCTGACGCTGTGGAGCATCTGGCGGGCCAGACTGCCGTGGAGAGCCGCAGTGAGAGTCGCGGTCCTCGTGGGGGTGGGGCTCGCGGCGACGCTGGCGCCGTGGACGGTACGCAACTGGTACGTGACCGGACACTTTGTGCCCACCACACTGTGGATGGGGGCGAGCCTGTATGACGGGCTCAATCCCAGCGCCACCGGGGACAGTGAGATGTCGTTTTTCGATCGCGAAAATCTGCTGGCGACGATGAGCGAATATGACGTGGATCGTGAGTATCGCCGCCGCGCGTGGGAGTTTGTACGGCAAAATCCCGGACGGACGATCGAACTGGCGGGGATCAAGCTGTGGCGCTATTGGAGCCCGTGGCCCAACGCCGAGCAGTTTCGCAGCCCATGGCTGGCGGCGGGCATCACGGCGGGATCGCTGGGACTGTTTGCCCTGGCGGTGACGGGCGTGGTGGCGCTGATCCGCGCCTCGCGGACCGCCGATGCGCTGTTGTGGCTGTTTCCACTGTTCTACTTTTGCGCACTGCACATGGTGTTCGTCAGCTCGTTGCGGTATCGCGTGCCGGCGGAGTATGTCGAATGCCTGCTCGCCGGAATCGGAGTGGCGGCGCTGGTTCAGCACTGGTCGCGCGGGGGAGGCCAGGCCCCGTCCACAACCGGTGGTCGCGGGCAGTGGTGAGTTTGACGGGAGATTGCGACGGCACTCGGAGCCGTGACTGAGACTTTCGCACGATGCGGAAGGACGGCCCGACAGGTGAGGAAACGGATTTCAGAACTGACTCAATGATGAGCTGGTTGCATTCCACCATTCGCTGGCTGACGCTGGCCGCCATGACGCTGGTCGTGGCCGGTGTGTGTATTGGCTTGTGGATGTGGAATTCCGGCCAGTCGTGGCTGACCAGCCGCGTCGAGAGCGAACTGGCGACCTTCAGCCCCGATGTGCGCTTCAAACTCGACCGCGCGCAATGGCTGGGTGATGGCCACGTGCAGCTCACCGGCCTGTCCATGACGTCGACTGCCACTGACTCCCTGCAGGCCGATATTCCGCTGGTCACGATGGCGTTCGATGCCCGGGGGCTGGCCGAGCAACAGCAGTTGCGGGTGACCCAGATCACCCTGCGCGAGCCGGAGATTGTCATTCAGCGGCAGCCAGACGGAACGTGGGTGATGCCGCGACTGCTCAAGGCGGCCCCTCCCGTGGGGGGCGTACCCGAGATCATCATCGAGCACGGCAAACTGATCATCGCGCCGCAGGGGATTGAACACCTTGCCTCGACCATTCGCATTGACCACGTCGATGCCCGCATTCAACCCTTGGCGATTGGCAAGTATGGTGTGAAGCTGACGCTGCGCATGCAGCAGCGCGATGGCCTGGAGATTGCCGCCGTCATCGACGAAATCAATTCGACGTGGGCCGTGGAACTCTCGGCCGAGCATCTGCAGCTTGACAATCGGGCCCTCAATGCGGTGGTCGGGCTGTTTCCCGACGCCCTGCGGCCGTTGAGTCAATTGGATGTCCGTAGCCACCCATCCGTGACGCCGCTGTCGTCTCCGCTACCCGTGCAAACCGTCTCTGCCGGCGAAATGACCGTGGATGAACTGCTGGCTCCCGCGGAGCGGGCACCCGGCGATCTCGATCTGGGGACCGATCTGCACTTGAGCGTCCACCTGCGAGCGGCAGGCCGCGGGGCGCGCGAACTCACGGCGCTCAACTGGAGTACTCACATTTCCGAAGGTCGGGTGGTGCATCCGGCGCTGCCGTTTCCTCTGTTTGCCATTGCCGGCCGCGCCGTGGGTGATCTGGACACTGTCGAAGTGCAGGAACTGGGCTGCAGCAGCGGTCTGACACGGTTCGATGCGAGCGGACTGTTGCGATTGTGCGATCAGGGGGGCCTGATCGACGTCACAGCCAATGATGTGCTGGTGGATGATCGCCTGCGCGACGCGCTGCCTGACGCGCTGCGGCGCTTGATTGACGATCTCGGTTTTCGCGGCAATGTCGACGTCCGGGGTGTTTTGGTCCGTACGGAGACTGGCCAGTTGAAGCCCATGCTCAAACGACTGGATATCAAGTCGGGCATTTCGCGGTGTCGGCTGTTCTCGTATCCCCTCACCGGGTTGAAGGGGAGCGTGCGCGAGACGGACCCGACCGATGGCCTGCAAACGCTGTTCGTGGATATCGAAGGGCTCGCGGGAAGCCGGCCGGCGCGTCTGACTGGCCGCATTATCGATCCGGGAACATCACACGAAGGCGTTCTTGATGCCTCGGTCGAGGATCTGCCGCTGGATGCGACCTTCCGGCAGTCACTGCCGCCCACCATGCAAACGTTGCTCGAAGAGATGGGTCTGCGTGGCAACGCCGACGTCAAGGCGCGTCTGATTCGCCCGCGCGGACTCGGCAATCGATATGAATTGTCGGCGCACGGTCATCTGCGCAACGGCCTGCTGTCGTGGGATCTGTTTCCTTACGTGGTGGAACATCTCGATGGTGATCTCACGTATCAAGGGGGCGTCTGGACGCTGTCGAATCTGACCGGTCGCCACAATGGCACCGAGCTGACTGGCCAGGGAACGGTGGTGCCCGCGGCCGCCCGGATTGATCCGCAGGCCGACTCACTGCATCTATCGATCGGGGCGCGCGGCGCGACGTTTGATGAGGGTTTGCACCGGGCGGTGTCGACCTGCTCCGAAGGACTGGGGCAGGTGTGGGACGAGTTGAATCCCGAAGGCCCGTTCGACACCAACATCGTGATTCGACGCGTCGGAGATGCGGAATTGCAACTGGAAGTGCCGCGGCTGGAACTCCAGGGGGCCAGTCTCACGCCGCGACGTTTCCCGTATCGGTTGCGCGACGTGACGGCCACCGTCGAGGGGCGCAACGATCGCTGGTCGATCCGCGGGCTTCAAGCCCGGCATGGTGAGACAATGTTGTCGCTCAATGCGACGGTCAGCTTGAATCCCGATTTCTGGACGCTGACGTTTCATGACCTCACGGTGGATGATCTGCTGCCCGATGTGGAACTGCGGACGGCGCTCCCGGGTCCGCTCAAGGATGCATTCGAGGCGCTCTCGCTGCGGGACCGCCTGTCACTCAGCGGCTCCCTGGAGTTCAAGGGGACCGAGCGACCCACGCCAGTGCTGACTGCGGCCTGGGATGGGCGCGTGGTGCTGACCGATGTGCGAATCAACCCCGGCCTGCCGCTGGAGCACATCCACGGCGTGGCCAATGTGCGAGGGGAAATGGATCGCGATGGCCGGATCTCGATGGCCGGAGTGCTGGATGTCGATTCGCTGTACGTGATGGGCTACCAGATCACGCAGATTCACGGACCGTTGTCGTTGGTAGGCCAAGAGCTGTTTCTTGGCTCGCGAGCAGTCTTCGTGTCGAGTGAAGCCCGCTCTGCCACCGGCGATATCCCGGTGGAACAGCGGATGCGCGGACGTCTGTTTGATGGCACACTCACCGCGGACACGTACGTGCGCCTGGCGGAGCGCACCGCTTATGGACTGCGGCTGACGTTGTCCCAGGCGCGACTGGAAGAATGGGCCCGCCAGACGCAGGTGAGCCTGACGAAAGTCGCCGGGGTGATGAACGGATGGGTCGATCTGCAGGGTGTGGCCGAGGATCAGCGAACACTCGCGGGGCGGGGCCAGTTCTGGGTCAGTCCGGCCCAGTTGTACGAACTGCCGGTGTTTGTCGGCGTGATGCAATCCCTCAAGCTGGCAGCGGCCGACAACACCGCCTTCCGGTATGCATTTGCCGATTATCGCGTGGCCGCCGATCGACTGAATTTTGATCGGATCGACCTGATTGGCGATGCGCTGAGCCTCGTGGGTGGAGGCTATATCCGGTTTGACAAACAGCTGAGTCTGGACTTCATTTCTACGGTGCCCAGAAACCTGCTGCCGATCCCGGTCCTCAATGCGATTGTCAACAATCCGCTCACGCAGGAAGCGGGCAAAGGGATGGTACGAATCGAAGTGCGAGGCACGGTTGACGTTCCGCGCGTCGATACCAAAGCGGGTGTGCCAGTGCTCAGCGATGCGATTCGCGCCCTGCTGGGAGGAGGGTCTTCCACCGGCTCTCCAACCGTGCCGTCGATCACGCCACCCACGCAGTTCACGAATCCGCAGAACATCCCCCCGGCGGCCGCAGTGCCCGCACCCACCGGCAACCGGTAGACTGCAGGCTTCGGTGTTCGGAGGGTCACAACACGTGTCATGCGTCCCAATGACCAAGGCTCAGAGTGCAGCAAGTAGGTCAGGCTGTGCCTGACGAAGAATGCGT